>JBFWIG010000017.1:0-14761 GCA_050256115.1 Bacteroidales bacterium
GCAAACATTGGCCTCTTTCCATTGGCTCGCGATGTGGAGTGGACCGCCTCTATTGAGAAGGTTTATGCCTTTGGGCCGGAGGCCATCTTTGCCCCGGGCAATATTGTGCCGTACTACCTTCCGGGTGTTAAGGTGCAGATCTTTCATGGCTATGCCGGTGATAAAAAGGGGCATTGGGCCATTCGCCGCTACTTTGATCTTTACTGTACGCAGGGGCCATGGTTTACCCGCAGGTTTGAGCAGTTGGCACAGCAATACAAGGATTTTGAGGTGGTAGAAACAGGCTGGACCCGGCAAGACTGGATTTATGAACATCGCGACCGGTTTCTGGCCAGTCGGGAGGCCCTGCTCAAACAACATGGCAAAAGCCGGCTTTTGCTCTATGCCCCTACCTTTTCGCCTTCCATGACTTCGTTGCCCCACCTCAAGGAGGCGCTGGTAGCGTATGTCAACTCGCAGGATGTGGTGTTGATGATTAAGCTGCATCCGCTTACCCGGAAAGAGTGGGCTGATGAGTATCGCGAGCTGGCATCGCTCCATCCCGATATAATTTGGATCGACGATCATGGTATTTCTCAGTATCTGCTCATGGCCGATCTGATGATTTCCGATACCTCCTCTACCGTGTATGAGTTTTTGCTATTAGATAAACCGGTAGTTACCTTCCGCTCTATCTCGACCCATATTCACTGGGAAAACTTTACCGACCCGGCCCAACTGGAAGAGGCTTGTAACAGCGCGTTGCACGATCCGGAGAGTGTTCGCAAAAGGCAATGGATTGTTGAACAGTTCGACCCTCATCTCGATGGAAAGTGTTCGCAAAGAATGCTTGATGCGGCAGCCGATTACATCCGGCGAAAAGGGGTGCCCCGAAAACGGAGTGTCAATCTGTGGCGCATGTATACCGGCATAAAACGATTTCCCTTTTTTGGCCATTTCTGGGGTTAGAGGCCGCTCAACCACCCACTTTTACCCTGATTCCGGCCTCCCCGAAGATCTCCACAACCCGGTTGGTTAATTCCGCAGAGGGAGGCGCAGTTTCCGGCATGGGATTTTCTCGTTCCAGCCGCAGGTATTTTCCGTGACCAATGGTGTGAAAGGGCAAAATGTGTATTTCGTTCAGGTTTTGCTGCAGCATCAACTCCCGTACCTCAAAAATCGTTTTGGTATCGTCGTTGTAGCCCGGAACGAGGGGAAAGCGGATAATCACCTTTTTTTGCAGCTTGCAGAGCAGAGCGAGTGCGCTCAAGATCGGTTGGAGTTGTCGGCCGGTCTGCTCCTGAAACCGAATGGCCTCTGTATGTTTTATGTCGAAGAGAAAGAGGTCGGTATAGGGCGAAATCTGCTCGAGTACCGAGGCAGACGCATAGCCGCAAGTGTCGACAGCGGTATGGTAGCCTCTCTCTTTACAGGCCATAAGAGCGGCTTCTAAAAAGTGGGGTTGCATCAGCGGTTCGCCTCCGCTAAAGGTAACGCCTCCTCCCGATTCCTCCATAAAGATCCACTCCTTGTCGATCTCTTCCATCAGCGCAGTTACGGAATAACTTTTTCCCACGGTTTCGTTACGCTGAAAGGTGCGGCTACCCACTCTCTGCTCTTTGAGGATGGTTTCGGGAGCCATCGACTGGCTTTCGGGATTGTGACACCAGGCACACCGAAGCGGGCACCCCTTCATAAAGACGGTAATGCGCAATCCGGGGCCGTCGTTCACGGCGTATCTTTTCAGATCAAAAATGATTCCTTCTGCTTCCATAGTTCTGGATATCACCTCCTCCAAACCGGCTTACAGGCTGAGTCCGGCTGTGGAAGAGGTTAGGCAAAGATAAAGCCTGTGGGTGATATTTTCGGTTCCTTTTGTGTAACTTTGCTTGATATTATACCACGAAACCCCGTGCTTTATACCTCAATAGCCATGAACCCGAGAATTGCAAGATTGCGCGAGGCCTCTCTCAAGGCAACCCCCGTGATTTCGCCCGAAAGGGCCCGCCTGATTACCGAGTTTTATAAACAGCAATCGATTGTTGGCGATCCTATTCCTGTGCAGCGGGGAAAGTTTCTGCTCTACTTGATGCAAAATAAGCGCTTATGCATCAATCCCGATGAGTTAATTGTTGGCGAACGGGGGCCTGCCCCCAAGGCGTGCCCTACCTATCCGGAATTGTGTGTCCATTCGGTGGAGGATCTGAAGGTGCTGGATAGCCGGGGCAAGGTGTGGTTTAGGGTGGATCAGGAGACGCTTTCGCTTTACGAATCGACCATTATTCCCTTCTGGACAGGCCGTTCGACACGTGAAAAGATTTTGGCAGGCGCCGATCAGGAGTGGCTGAATGCCTATCGGGCAGGAATCTTCACCGAGTTTATGGAGCAACGTTCGCCCGGCCATACCGTTTGCGGCGACAAAATTTACCATAAAGGGATGCTAAACATCCAGACCGATATCCGGGAGGCACTTGATGCGCTCGACGAATTTAACGATCCGCAGGCGTTTAGGAAGAGGGAGCAACTTATCGGTATGCGCTATGCTGCCGAGGCATTGATTTGCCTGGCTTCGCGTTATACGGTTGCCCTCGAAGAGGCTGCCTCCGGCGAACCCGACCTGCAAAGGCGAGACGAACTTTTGCGCATGGCCGAAATCTGCCGTCATGTGCCGGCGCATGCGCCCCGCACTTTTCATGAGGCGCTGCAATACTACTGGTTTGTCCATATTGGTGTGATTTCGGAGATGAACCCCTGGGACTCGTTCAATCCGGGCCGGCTCGATCAGCATCTGCTCCCTTTCTATCGGAAGGAGGTGGCCGAAGGCACGCTTACGCCCGAAGGTGCTAAAGAGCTACTTTGCTCTTTTTGGGTAAAATTCAATAACCACCCCGCTCCCCCCAAGACCGGTGTTACGGCTCAGGAGAGTGGTACCTATACCGATTTTGCACTGATCAATGTGGGCGGAGTTAAGGCCGATGGAACCGATGCGTCGAACGAACTCTCTTACATGATTCTCGATGTAATAGAGGAGATGCGACTCTTGCAGCCCAGTTCCATGCTGCAGTTAAGCAAAAAGAATCCCGACAGGCTCATTCAACGTGCAGTAAAAATTGCCAAGACCGGGTTTGGACAACCTTCCATTTTTAACACAGATGCCATTGTTCAAGAGCTGCTCAGGCAGGGCAAGAGCCTGGAGGATGCCCGATGCGGGGGTGCCAGCGGTTGTGTGGAGGCCGGTGCGTTTGGCAAAGAGGCTTACATTCTTACCGGCTATTTTAATATTCCTAAATTGTTGGAGCTTACGTTTCATAATGGGGTAGATCCGAGAACCGGTATTCAGTTGGGTCCTCAAACGGGCAGACTCGATCAGTTTACCTCGATGGAACGATTACTGGCGGCTTTCGAGAGACAAATCCGTTATTTTATCGATATCAAGATAAAGGGGAGTAATCGTATTGAGCAGATCTTTGCCGAGTATCTTCCGGCGCCCTTTCTTTCACTGCTCATCGACGATTGTGTGAAGAACGGGAAGGATTACCACGCCGGAGGGGCCCGTTACAACTCCAATTATATTCAGGGAGTGGGGTTGGGCACCATTACCGACTGCCTTGCCTCTATTCACCACAATGTGTTTGAAACACAGCGATTCTCGCTTTCGGAAATGGCCGAAATGTTGAAAGCCAATTTCGAAGGCTTTGAGGAGGAGCAGGCGCTCTTAATCTATGATACGCCTAAGTTTGGAAACGACAACGATGCTGCCGATACCTTTGCATCGGTGGTTTTCGATATGCTCTTTTCGGCGGTCGATAACAGGCCGAGCCCTCGTGGTGCCAGGTATCGGGTAAATATGCTTCCCACCACCTGTCACATCTATTTTGGCAGTGTTACCGGAGCTCTGCCCGACGGGCGTAAGGCAGGCGATACCGTTTCGGAAGGGATTTCGCCCGTTCAGGGTGCCGACCGTAAAGGCCCGACTGCCGTATTGAAATCGTGTGCCAAGTTTGATCACTTGCGCACCGGAGGCACCTTGCTCAATCAGAAGTTTGCCCCCGAGTTTTTTGACGATCCCGAAAGTATTGCCAAAATCTCGGGGTTGGTTCGCAGTTACTTCCGGATGGATTGTCATCATATACAGTTTAATGTAGTTTCGGCCGATTTGTTGCGTGATGCGCAGAAGCATCCCGAAAAATATACCGACCTGATTGTTCGGGTTGCGGGATATAGCGACTATTTCAACGATTTGTCGCCGGAACTGCAGGAGGAGATTATTCGCAGAACAGCGCATTGTAATTGTTAAACCATAGCGGTTTAACAATTACAATGCGCTGTTCTGCGAATGGTTAATTGTTAATTGTTAATGGTTAATGGTTAATGCGCTGCGCGCGAAATGGTTAATGGGTTAGTACGCGCAAGCGCGAAGGGATAGTGCTCTGGTGCATCGAAGCGCTGGCGCGCTTCAAGTGCTGCGCTGGCGCGCAAAATGATGTAGAGGGCTTGGATGTTTGGAGGTAATTGCCTCTGAGACAGCGGAGAGGTTTGGCGGGGACCCATCGCGCTCAATGAACGCTAAAAAGAGGAGCTGTTTGAGCGAAGCGAGTTCTCCTCTTTTAGTGAATGAGAGCGTTAATGGGTCGCAAAACCTATCTTGTAGAAGAGGCAATTACCTCCAATACGGTAGATACCTCAAAAGGGCCGTGCTGCGCTTCGCGCGAAAGGGTTAATGATGAATGATGAATGATGGACGAGCTGGCGCGCGAAGCGCAGCATTAGAGCACTTGAAGTGCGAATGCACTTCGATGCATTAGAGCACTTACTGATGGGCTTGGCCGGTTGGAGGGAGTTCCCTCCAAATGAGTAGAAATAATGGGTTAATAGTTAATTGTGATGAGGGTTTTAATGTTGTTTTTGTTGGGTGCGGCGGTGTTGACGCAGGTTGTCGGGCAGGAGCCGGAAAAGGAGCCGGTGAGGTTTTTGCCGCGGAGTGAGGTTGTGATTGAGCTTTGGCCGGGTGAGGTTCCTCGCGATGTTTCTGGCGAGGTGCCGGGCGGGGTATCGGGTGTGCGTGCGGTTAAGGCCAACCCGGTGGTTACAGACGATAAAAGTAATGGGGTGATCCGCCTCACGGATGTAACTCGGCCGGTTTTGGAGGTGTTTACGCCTCGTAAGGAGGATGCCAATGGGGCGGCTGTGGTGATTTGTCCGGGTGGCGGGTATCGGATCCTTGCGGTGAATCTGGAGGGTTACGAAGTGGCGAAATGGATGAATACGTTGGGCTATACCGCGTTTGTGATGCATTACAGGGTGCCCGATAACCGGATGGGGGCGTTGCAGGATGCGCAGAGAGCGCTTAGAGTGGTTCGTTCGCGCTGTAGTGAGTGGGGGGTTAATCCCGATAAGATTGGCATCATGGGCTTTTCGGCGGGTGCCAGTTTATCGGTTCGGCTCTCCAGTCGCAATGCCGATACCCTATACTCACCTGTCGATGCTGCCGATGGCTTGTCGGCTCGTCCCGATTTTACACTGGCAATCTATCCCGCTTATCTCGATGAGGGAGCTAATCAGACGGTGACACCGGAGTTGCTCCCGCTCGACAAGATGCCTCCGATGTTTCTTTTTTCTACACACGACGACCCTTACGGCAATAGTGCACTGGTTATGGCTTCGGCACTTCGAAAAGTGAGGGTGCCTGCCGAACTGCACTATCTCCCTAAAGGAGGACATGGGTATGGTGTTCGTTTAGGCAATGTGGCGGCAGAAACCTGGCCCCTTTTGGCGGAGAAGTGGTTAGCGCAGATGGTCCCCCCCGTGGCCGGCAGGTTGCATGTAAAGCGCGTAGTGTGTGTGGGCAATAGTATTACCGAGGGCGATTGGCTGTCTGACCGTTTTGCCGAGGCCTGGCCCTATGTACTACAACAGAAGTTGGGCGCTCCTTACAAGGTACTCAATTATGGCCGAAGCGGAAGAACCCTGTTAAAGGCGGGCGGATCGTCGTATTGGGATACCCCTGCGCTGGCTTCGGCGCTGCAGGCAGAACCCGATGTGGTGATTATTAAACTGGGTACTAACGACTCGAAACCGCAATACTGGAGTGATACCCAAACCTACCTGGCCGACTTTAAGGCCCTGATTGATACTTTCCGAAACCTGCCATCCCACCCCCGGATTTATCTATGTACTCCGGTTCCTGCGTTTAGTGCCGGTTGGGATATCCGAGCCGGGGTCATTGCCGAACAACAGGTTCCGGCGTTGCGTAAATTTGCCTTGCAGGAGAAGGCAGGCCTGATCGACCTCTATAAAGCCTTTCTAGATAAAAAAGCACTCTTCCCCGACGGTATTCATCCCAATAAAGAGGGAGCTGCCCAAATAGCCGAGATTATAGCTGAAACCCTTACCGCCCCATAACCCTTACCACTGCGTAATTCTTACCATTTCTCAACCCAAATTTCCACTGAACCCGACTTACCACTTAATACGTATCACTTATCATGAGATCACTTATCATGAGATCACTCTGTCTCTTTGCCCTGCTCTTTTTTGCTGCTTGTAACGGAAACCGGCAACAGGCCGCGGATATTTCTGTTTTGCCGCGGCCCGATTCGGTTCGCATCGATAAGGGTTACTATTTCTTAAGCGATGAGCCCATTGTTTCGGGGTTGCTCGATTGTGCTGCCGAACTCGGCTTTCTTCAGGATATGCTTACCCGTGAGTTTGGGCTTCGGCCGATAGTGGATCACCGGCCTCAGCCTAAGAGGGGTATTCGTTTGTGGATCGATGCCCGTCGCGAAGCTGAATTGGGCCCCGAGGGGTACACACTTACTGTCGACAAAAAGGGGGTACTGATTGAGGGAGCCGCACCCTCAGGGGTCTTTTATGGTCTGCAGACGCTGCGACAGCTTATTGAGGCAGACTCTGTAACCGGAAAGAAACGAATTCCCCGTTTACAGATTATCGACAAGCCGGCATTTGCCTGGCGTGCGTTTATGCTGGACGAGGCCCGACACTTCAAGGGTGGCGATGTGGTGAAACGGCTGCTCGATGAGATGGCGGCCCTTAAGATGAACATCTTTCACTGGCACCTTACCGACGACCAGGGGTGGCGCATTGAGAGTAAGAAGTTTCCGCTTCTCACAGAGGTTGGGTCAAAACGCGACTCTACCGAAGTGGGAGGATGGGGTTCTAACCGATACGACGGGAAACCCCATAGCGGATTTTATACGCAGGCGCAGATTCGTGAGCTTGTTGATTATGCACGGGTACGACACATTACCATTGTGCCCGAGATTGGGATGCCCGGTCACAGCGAAGCCGCCATTTCCGCTTATCCCTTCCTGGGTACCCTGAAGAAACCGATTCCGGTGAAACGAAATTTTGGTGTGGCCTACGATGTGTATGGTGTTCACGATGCCAAGGTACGTGATGCCTTGAAAGAGATTCTGATGGAGGTTATGGATCTCTTCCCGGGCGATGTAATCCATATTGGCGGCGATGAGGTGCGTCATCAGGCATGGCAATCCAGCTCTGAGGTGGCTGCATTTATGCAGAAGCAACAGATTAAGAGTCTTACCGATTTGCAGGTGTGGTTTACCAACGACATGGCGCAGTTTATTGCCTCGAAAGAGCGCAGGATGATGGGCTGGAACGAGATTATGGGCGGTAAGAGCCTGCACGACTATGCCGGGAGTGGGTCCGAAACCTCCGATCTAAAGTTGGCCCCCGGTACCATTGTCCATTTTTGGAAAGGGGAGACCGACCGGATTATCGATGCCGCGCAGAAGGGGTACGATGTGGTGAACTCTTTTCATGAGTATACCTACCTCGATTATAGTCTTACGCAGATACCCATAGAGAAGGCCTACGCTTTTTCGCCAATTCCTCAAGGGATGCCCGATTCACTTCGATCACGGATATTGGGAGGGGGATGCCAGATGTGGAGTGAGTGGATTCCTACTGTCGAGGCGATGAATCGGCAGGTCTTTCCGCGACTGGCTGCCTATGCCGAGGCTTTTTGGACCCCCGCCTCCAAAAAGGAGCAGAGCCGTTTTTCGCGCCATCTGCAACCTTGGTTGGAACGATGGAAAGCGTTGGGCTACTATCCTGAGTAATTACCCAAATTGCATGTAGTGTGTAGAACCGCCATCCCCCGTCTCTCTTTTTCCTGTGCTTACAGCGGCAGGAAAAGATTTTCCGCTTTGATCCGGGGCAGGTTGGCATGGTTGCTGTTGTGGGGATTGCTCTTTTTCTCAGTCTCAGAAACAATCTTTTCACAATCGCTCTCCAAGGGTATCCGACGTGAGGAGTGGCTCAAATACCAGCACGATTCGCTGAATCGCCTATCGAAGCAGGCAGCCGACCCTTTGCTCATGGAGCCTGCTTCGCTGCAAGAACAGCGTATTTACTCGCGTATTGTAGAGAAGGCCTCCCGACGGCGTCTTACCCGCGAGATGGTGGGTTTTCTGATTCGTATTCCCGACCATATTGAGGATACCGATGGCCGAAACAACCTTAGGAGTGATATCCCCTTTCAACCCTATGCATCGCGGGTAATCAGCACTATTCATCTGGTTAGCCTCGATCCCTTTGGTACCTCTATTCAGGATACCTCTCGTTTGGTTACCAATGGGTTGAACCGGCTGGGTAACAGAGCTCATATCCATACCAAAGATCCTGTGATACGAAGGACCCTCCTCTTCAGGGAGGGCGATGCACTTAGCCCCGATTTGATGGCCGAGAGTGAACGGTTGCTGAATGATCTCTCTTTTGTCTACAACGCCCAAATTACGGTAACCTCCGATCCTGCGCAGCCTGATGCGGTAGAAGTGTGGGTTGTGGTTAGAGATGTATGGTCTGTCTCGTTCGATATCCCGCTGCCTAAGGCCGATTTTATTAAGATTGGTCTCAATGAGAAGAATTTATTGGGTCGGGGAAACCTGTTGGAGAGCAAGGTGGTATGGGAGGAGAGTGCCGACAGGACTTGGGGCTCCGAATTCAGATACCGCAAAGAGAACTGGTATGGCACGTTTCTGGGCTCTGAGATAGCCTATCAGAACCGCAAAGATAAGGAGTGGCTCTATGTTCAACTGGATCGTCCCTTTCTTACGCCTTCCATTCGGTTGGCCGGTGGAGGCTACTATGCACGGACGTCCGAACATAAGTACCTCACTTTGCGCGATTCTGTAAAGCACCATCAGAATTATGGCACTGCCAATGGTTGGTTGGGATACTCTATTCCTTTGAATGTTAGTAGCAAGAGTCGATCTGTTCGCAAGAATCTCACCTTCACGGCCAGCGCAACTAATCTGCACTTTTTCGGTCGTCCGGGCGATGCCGATTTTGCCAGAAACTACTACTCGCTGCAGAATCGAACCACCCTTTTGGGCTCGATTTCGTTGTCGCGGCAAACCTTCTTTACCAGCTCCATGATTTACAATTTTGGGAGAATGGAGTATATCTCTACCGGATCGTTAATTACTGCAACTGGGGGTGTTGAGCACAATGAGTTTGGCAGGAGAGCCTACTATGGAGTGCAGGTAGCCGGCGGTTATTACCTGAATCGGTTTGGCTATCTGGCGCCCAAGATTTCGGGGAGCTCTTTTTATAACGGCAGTAAGACGGAGCAAGGGGTCTTAGAGTTGGAGGTGAAGTACTTTACGCCCCTCTATACACTGGGGCGCTATAAGATCAGGGGGTTTGCGAATAATCGATACACGCGCGGTTTTCATACCTACGACGACGAATACGCCACACTGAATCGCGATTTCTATTTTCTGGGGTTTCATAGCGACTCCGTTTCGGGGTTAAAACGGTTAAATCTCGATTTGGAACTCGACTTCTTTACCCCCTGGAAGTTTCACGGATTCCGTTTTGTGCTCTTTACCGGAACCCAGATAGGTTGGATTGGCAACTCTTCTACCGGCATCTTCGAGAATTCTGCTTACACTGCCATCTGTGCCGGTTTGCGGATTCGCAATGAGATGTTGGTATTCAATACCCTTCAGATTCGGTTGGCCTGGTTCCCCAATATTCCCAAAGACGGCGCCCGATTTGAATATTTCAAACTCTCGGACGAACCCACCTATAAAACCCCTTTGTTTAGGCCCGGTCCGCCCTCTACGTACGTTTTTCGATAGTCTCTCATCTTATCCCTTTTGCTCTCTATGACCCCTTCGCTGATTCTGCTGGTCTTTGGTCTCTACACCCTGCTCCTTTTTTTTGTTACCTGGCTCACTTCGCGCAGAGCCAACAGCGAAACCTTCTATACCGGCAATCGCCGTTCGCCCTGGTTTGTAGTGGCCTATGGTATGATAGGGGCCTCTCTTTCGGGGGTTACGTTTATGTCGGTGCCGGGGTGGGTGCAAAATACCCAGTTCACTTACATGGGTATGGTGGTTGGCTTTCTGGTGGGCTATTTTGTGATTGCCCATCTGCTGTTACCCCTCTACTACCGGCTGAATCTTACCTCTATTTACACCTATCTGGAGCAACGTTTCGGGGTATTTACGTATAAATCGGGTGCCTCCTATTTTATTTTGAGTCGTTCGCTGGGGGCGTCTCTCCGGATGTTTTTGGTGGTTAATGTGCTCTATGAATTTGTTTTCCGTGCATGGGGTGTTCCTTTTTGGCTTACCGGAGCCATTTTTGTACTGTTAATCCTGCTCTACACCCTCGAGGGGGGCATACGCACGATTGTATGGACCGACACGTTGCAAACCACCTTTATGCTGGGTGCTGTGGTGCTCTCGTTTTTCCTGATTGCCCGCGAAATGGGTTTCGATCCCTGGGGTCTGGTAAACGAGATCCGGCACAGTTCGCTTTCGCAAAGCGTGGTAACCGACTGGCATGATAAACGGTTTTGGCTCAAACAGATTGTCAGCGGTATCTTTATCACCATTGTGATGACCGGACTCGATCAGGAGATGATGCAGAAGAACCTCAGCTGCAGGAATCTGCGCGATGCACAAAAAAACATGATCACCTTTAGTTTTACCCTGGTGGCGGTAAATCTCTTTTTTCTGTTTCTGGGGGCTGCGCTGGTTCTTTATGCCCAAAAGAACGGCATCTCGGTAGAGAACACCGATACCCTCTTTCCCGAAATAGCCATTCATCATTTGGGTATATTGCCCGGTCTTGTTTTTGTAATCGGGCTGATCTCTGCTGCCTATCCCAGTGCCGACGGGGCGCTTACTTCGCTCACCACTTCGTGCGCAATAGATTTGGTGGGGATAGAGAAACGGGGGTGGGATGCCCATAAACAAAAAAGGGTGCGATATGCCATTCACTTCTCTTTTGCGCTGCTCTTTCTGGCGTTAATTGTGGCGTTCCGCTATATGAATAATAGCGCGGTAATCGATAAACTTTATACCATCAGTAGTTATACCTACGGGCCGCTACTCGGTTTCTTTGCCTTTGGGATGCTTACCCGCCGGCAGGTGCGCGATGTGGCGGTTCCGGCTGTGGCTCTGCTTTCGCCCGTACTCTGCTATCTGTTAAATGCCTATTCAGCCCGGTGGTTATGGGGCTACCAGTTTGGTTTCGAATTGCTCATCGTAAACGGATTGATTACCTTTACCGGGCTTTGGCTGTTGAGAATTCCTGCTTCAAAGAGAGAGGATTCGAACAGCGGTACACCTGATTCTATCAGAGAAATACATAGTGCAAGAACTTAATAATTTAGATATGACGTTAATAAAATCTATTTCCGGAATCCGGGGAACCATCGGGGGTAGGCCGGGCGATGCGCTTACTCCGCTCGATACGGTTAAGTTTACGGCTGCCTTCGCCGCATGGATTATCGATGCCGCCCGAAAAGCCGGTAATCTGGGAAAAGTAAAGATTGTGGTGGGTCGCGATGCCCGTATTTCCGGCCCGATGGTAAAGCAGATTGTAGTGGGCACGCTAACAGGGATGGGGGTTGATGTAATCGACATTGATCTGGCAACTACTCCCACCACCGAGATGGCCGTTACGGCCGAAAATGCCGATGGGGGTATTATTTTAACGGCCAGTCATAATCCTAAGCAGTGGAATGCGCTGAAGCTGCTGAACCGAAATGGCGAGTTTTTGAATGGTGCCGAAGGTGCCGAAGTGTTGGCTTCGGCCGAATCGGAGCGTTTTTCTTTTGCCGGTGTAGATGATCTGGGTTGGGTTTCGGAGCGAGATTATACCGATTATCACATTGCGCAGGTATTGGCTCTCCCGCTTATCGATGTGGATGCCATCCGTGCTGCCCGTTACAAGGTAGCGGTAGACTGTGTCAATTCTGTGGGCGGATTGGTAATTCCTCGTCTGCTTAAAGCGCTTGGTGTGGATGAGGTGGTTGAGCTCTACACTACCCCAAACGGCCAATTTCCCCACAATCCCGAACCGCTGCCCGAACATCTTACCGAAATTTCGAAGGTAGTTCGCGAATCGGGTGCTCACGTTGGCTTTGTGGTAGATCCTGATGTCGACAGGCTGGCTATTATTAACGAAGATGGTTCGATGTTTGGCGAGGAGTACACCTTGGTGGCCGTAGCCGATTATCTGCTTACCGCCCGAAAGGGGGGCAATACGGTGTCGAATCTCTCCTCTTCGCGTGCGCTGCGCGACGTTACCGTTGCGCATGGGGGCAGCTACACGGCAGCTGCGGTTGGCGAAGTAAATGTGGTTCATGCAATGAAGGAGACCGGCGCTTTGGTGGGCGGCGAAGGCAACGGCGGGATTATTCTCCCGGAGCTGCATTATGGTCGTGACGCCCTTGTGGGGATTGCCCTTTTCCTTACCTGGCTGGCTAAAACCGGAAAAACCCCTTCGGCGCTTCGGGCGGGATACCCTGCTTACTATATGTCGAAAAACAAAATAGAGCTGACTCCCGGCATCGATGTAGATGCGATTCTTCGGGCCATGAAGGAGAAGTATCTCCACGAACAGGTGAATGATATTGATGGCGTTAAAATCGATTTTGCCGCAGAATGGGTACATCTCCGGAAGTCGAATACCGAGCCAATTATCCGTATCTACACGGAGAGCGGTTCGCAGGAGGCGGCAAATCGCCTGGCACTTCGGATGATTGACCAAATCAAGGCACTTTTGTAAATATTGGTGCTCTGGTGCTTTAGTGCTCTAATGCTCTGGTGCTTACGATTGTTCCGAAGCTGTAACAGAAAAGAGGCTGCCTCGACGAGTTCGAAGCAGCCTCTTTTATTGGATGCACCGGAAATTGGTTATTCCGGTTACGTTTCTGTCGGTTATTTGATCTTGTAGGCCATCATGGCACTGCCGTGCCGGACGTAAAGAACGCCGTTGCGGATTACAGGGTGTGCCCAATGTTGCTCGGTACCCTTTGTGACGGCCGTTTTGCTAATCACTTTGATGCCGGTGGCAGTAGGTTCGGCCAGTGCCAACTCACCCTTTTCGGAATAGATATAGAGCAAACCGTCGGCATAAATCACGTTGCCTTTGCCGGGATCGGTGGCTTCGCCCAAGATCTGACCCGTATTCCAATCGAGGATGGTCCATTTTGGATTGTTCTGTCCCGATCCGTAGATTCGGCCGTTAACCACAACGGTTCCGCCCATCTGGTTGTCGAGTTTGGTATCGGCCCATACTTCGGTAACACCGTTGCCGGCCTCATTGATGCGCAGCATAATGCCACCTTTGCCGTAACCGCTGAAGCAGTAGAGCATACCCTCTTTATAGAGAGGGGCATTGGGGTGAATACTCCGGTTGTTTTTGTAAGGATGGCTCCAAAGCAGTGTGCCGGTTTTAGGGTCGAGCGCGATGATATTCTCGGCCATCATATTTACCAGCATTTCACGGTTATTATGGGTAATAAGCAAGGGACTGCAGTAGGCCGACAGGTCGCCCTTTCCGCCCGATACCCATATCTCTTTGCCGGTGAGCTTATCGAGCGCCACCATATTGTATTTTACACCACCGGGCTGGCAATAAATCATATTGTCTTTAATGAGCAGCCCTTCGGTAAATCCGAATCGGATGTTTTTTCCGTCGTATTCGTTAAAGTAATCTTTGGTCCATTTCACCTTTTGGGTGGTGAGGTCAATGCAGTAGAGCACTCCATGACCACTGGTTTTGTAAAGCAGATTTCCATCGATGAGGGTCGAAGTGCGGCTGCCCGGGTAGCTTACAATAAATTCGGGGCCGTATTTGATCTTCGACTGCAGAGCCCCTGCCTCGTTAAGTACATAGACATAGCCGATAGAGTCTTCGGCACCGGTAATGTAAATTTTCCCGCCAGCAAAAGAGGGCGACGTATAGCCGCTTCCCAGATTTTCGAATGCCCACAGCATCTCCGGCCCGTTTTGCGGCCAGCTCTTTAAGAGCCCTGATTCGGGATAGACTCCGTCGCGGAGCGGCCCTCGCCAATTATTGATGATCTGAGCTTCAGAGAGTAGGGAGCAGAAGATACAAAGAGTAATTGTTAAGAGCCGATGTTTCATACGCAACTGTTTTAAATGGTTAATGGTTAATGGTGAATGGTTAATGGTGAATGCGCTTCGCGCGGGTGCTCTGGTGCTCTGGTGTTTTGGTGCTTTGGTGCGTTAATGTTCTGGTGCAATAGGCGTTAGTGAATGTCGTTGTTGGCGAAGATAGGATATTTGGGCTTTTATCCCAATTCGAAGGAGGTGATTCCGTAGATTTTTTTGAGGGGGAGTTCCGGGGCGGGACCGTTGTACATGCGGGCGGTTTCGAATACCATGCGCATATGATATTGTTGGGTGAGTTGAAAGGCTTCGGCATTGGGTTCGGGGATGTCGAGGTAGAAGGGGGAGCCGGCTTCGGCAAA
>JBFWIG010000018.1:0-14715 GCA_050256115.1 Bacteroidales bacterium
CATTCACCATTAACCATTCACCATTAACCATTTGCGCTTCAGCGCATCAGAGCACCCGCGCTTTAGCGCATCACCAGAGCACCAATCATTTGCGCGCCAGCGCAGCACTAGAGCACCCGCGCTTTAGCGCATCACCAGAGCACTACTCACGACAGCCTCCCCTTATAATCCCCGTACCCAAACTCCCTCACCAGCCTGAACCCCTCTGCTTTGCTCCACGTACCTATCGAAGGGTGGTGCACGCCGTTAAAGGTGGTGGTCTTTACCATGGTGTAGTGGATCATATCTTCGAAGATCAGGCGCTGGCCCACTTCGAGCGGCTGCTCAAAAGACCAGTTGCCCATATAGTCGCCCGAAAGGCAGCTGTTGCCGCCCAGGCGGTAGGTAGGTTTGCCGGGAACTTCGTCTGTGGCGCCAATTACACGGGGCTTGTAGGGCATCTCCAGGCAGTCGGGCATGTGGGCGGTAAACGACACATTCAACATGGCGGTCTTAATGCCGCTGTTCTCCACAATATCTTCTACGGTCGAAACCAATACGCCGGTCTCCCAGGCAAAGGCCGAACCGGGCTCCAGAATCACGTGCACGCCATACTTCTGTTTAAAGGCTTTGATGAGGGCAATCAGGTGGTTGGTGTTGTAATCCTTTCGGGTCATCAGATGGCCGCCCCCCATATTCACCCACTTCACCTGCCCCAACAGATGGCCGAATTTCTCTTCGAAACGGGCCAGCGAACGCTCCAGCTCATACGAGGAGGATTCGCAATGCACATGAAAGTGAAGCCCCTCAATGGCTTCGGGCAGTTTATCGCCCAACAGATCGGCGGTAATGCCCAACCGCGAACCGGGGGCACAGGGGTTGTAGAGGGCGGTACCCACCTCCGAATATTCAGGGTTCACCCGCAATCCCAGCGAAACCTTGCGTGCGGAGGCTTGCACACGCGGCAAAAACCGACCATACTGCGAGAGGGAGTTAAAAGAGATATGGCTGCAGGTACGCAGAAAGGTATCGAAGTCGTTGTCGGTATAGACGGCAGCATAGGCGTGAGCCTCGCACTGCATCTCCTCGCGGGCCAGCAGCGCCTCGGCGGCCGAACTGGCTGTGGCGCCCGAAACATACTCCCTCACAACCGGGAAAACACTCCACATGGCAAAACCTTTAAAGGCGAGAATGATTTCGGCACCCGATGCACGGCTCACCGACTGGATAAGCGCCAGGTTCTTCCGGAATAGGTCCAGATTGAGCACGTAGCAGGGCGAAGGAATTTGCGAATAATCCATAGCAAAAGAAAGGGTTACATCCAAAAAGGAGAGAGAAACAGCAGCAGAAAAGCCCCAAAATTACACAAAAAGGGTGGCAGCTTCGGTACGCAGCATATCGATGGCATGCCGGCCGGGGGTGGTTTCAACCTCCGAAAGGCTCTGCATCAGGGCGGTAGAGAAGGCGAGCGCCGGTGCATCGCCCGAAATTTTAGAGGAGGCCAGCTGAATAAGCCGTATGGTGTAGCTTTTGGCATTGCGCACCGCATCCCACGCTTCGGGCGAGACATAGATCTGCTGCGACACGTTGTGCTCAAATTCGGTTCGCAAAATGGTGAGCAGCGACGATTGCAGTTCCGAGGCCGAAAGTCCGCCGGCCTCAACCCGGAGCAGAAGCGCCTCGGGCGAGATTCGCTCCAAAAAGAGCACCAACCGCTCATAGGCCTGAAGCCGCAACGGAAGGGTAACCCCTCTCTTATCCTGCCAGAGAGCCAGCTTCCGGGTATTCTCCTGCTCCATAATAAAAGCCCGCAACATGGTATACACCGTAAACAAAACCACCACCGAAGGGAGCAGAATCTTTAGTACTTCATACATCTCTTTCATGCGCCGTTCACTTAATAATTTGCTGTTTTTTGCCTATTTTTGGCACGAATTTATCATATAAACTTTACTCTGCACACATTATGGAACAATTTCTGTCCGCGAGGTTAAACAATCTCTCTGAGTCGCAGACCATGGCGATGACCCAAAAAGCAAGAGACCTGAAGGCGCAAGGTGTTGATGTAATCAGCCTTAGCGTTGGCGAACCTGACTTCTTTACCCCCGATCACGTTAAAGACGCAGCAAAAGAGGCCATCGACAAAAACTTCTCGTTCTACACACCTGTCGAGGGGTATATGGATCTTCGCGAAGCCATTGCCAAGAAATTGAAAGAGGAGAACAACCTCTCCTACACGGCCCAACAGATTATTGTTTCGAACGGTGCAAAACACTCCCTCTCTAACGCTTTCCTGGCACTGATCGATCCGGGCGATGAGGTAATCATCCCTGCCCCCTACTGGGTTAGCTACGCCGAGCTGGTTAAACTCTCCGAAGGGGTTAATGTAATTATCGACACCGACCTCGACACCAACTTCAAGATCACCCCCCAGCAGCTCGAAGCAGCCATCACCCCCAAAACCAAAGCGTTGGTGCTCTGCTCGCCCTGTAACCCCACCGGATCGGTCTATTCGGCCGAAGAGCTGAAAGCATTGGCCGACGTGCTGGCAAAATACCCCCGTATCTTTATCATTGCCGACGAGATCTATGAATATATCAACTTTGTTGGCAAGCATGCCAGCATTGCCGAGAATGCCAATGTCTTTGACCGCTGTGTAATTATCAACGGCGTTTCTAAAGCAGCTGCTATGACAGGCTGGCGTATCGGCTACATGGCCGCTCCCCTCTGGCTCACCAAAGCGTGCGCCAAACTGCAGGGACAGCAAACCTCCAACGCCTCCAGCATTGCCCAGCGTGCATCGATGGTGGCCCTCACCGGCAACAACCCCTTTACACAGGGAATGGTAGAGGCCTTCCGTCGCCGCCGCGATCTGCTGGTAAACGGACTTCGGGAGATTCCCGGTATCAAGTGTAATCTGCCCGACGGTGCCTTCTACGTATTTCCCGATGTAACCGCATTTTACGGCAAATCCGATGGCGAGACCACCATCAACGACGATATGGATATGGCGCTCTACCTCCTGGCTAAGGCCTACGTGGCCACCGTGCCCGGCGGCGCTTTCGGCGATCCCCGCTGCATCCGCCTTTCGTACGCCACCTCCGACGAAAATCTGGTTACCGCAATTGCCAATATCAAGAAGGCACTCGCTGCCCTTCGCTAAACCTGAAACTGCCGGTTTCGGGGCAGGCACATTGTGCCCCCTGAGCCGGCAGTTCTCTTTTAGTACCCGGCACCTGGCAATATCGCCCCACTATCCACCTTACATTGATGTTATGAAGAAATTTCGTTTGTATATCCTGTTTATTTTCACAACCCTTCTTTCGGGCTGCGGGGTCTTTCAGAATATGGGGCCTGTAAACCTCTTCACGGTAGAAGACGATAAACAGTTTGGCCTCTCAACGGCCAAACAGATTGAGAACAGCAAGGAGGAGTACCCGGTGCTGGATCGGGTAAAATATGCGCAGGCCTATGCCCGCATGGAAACCATTATGCAATCTATCGCACAGTCGGGTGCCATTCCCAATGCCGACCGGTTTGAGTGGAAGCTGAACCTGATCGACAAGCCGGTACTTAACGCCTTTGCCGTTCCGGGAGGTCATCTCTATTTCTACACGGGTCTGATCAAGTACCTCGACGATGAGTCGCAACTGGCCGGCGTAATGGCCCATGAAATGGCCCACGTGGGGCTCCGCCACTCCACCGCACAGATGACCAAACAGTACGGCGTAACTGCCCTTTTAAGCTGGGTAATGGGCTACAACCCCACACAAACGGCCCAGTTGGCGGGACAAATTGTTGCCGCCCTTACCACAACCGCTTTTAGCCGCACCGACGAATACCAGGCCGATGCCTATGCGGTACGCAGCCTGGCGGGCACCGATTACGACCCCAGAGGGGTGGCCGGTTTCTTTGTTAAACTGGAGGCCGAAGGGGCTGCCAGCTCCGGCGTTCCCACCTTTCTGAGCACCCACCCCTCTCCTGCCGACCGGGTAGAAAAGATCTATGCCACCTGGGAGGCAACAGGCAGCAAAAGCGGCAGTGGCGACGGGAAATTCGTTCCGCGTTACCAGGAGCTGAAAAAGATGTTGCCCTAACGCTGTAATTCCCATTCATGCCCACTCTACTGCAAGCCGATAACATCTCGAAAGCCTACGGCGACATCCTTCTCTTTTCGGATCTCTCTTTTATCATCAATGAGGGGAAGAAAATTGCACTCATTGCCCGAAACGGTGCGGGGAAAACCTCGTTACTGCAGATGCTGGCCCAACTGGATGCCCCCGACAGCGGAACGATAGAGCGATTACAGAATGTATCGATAGGCTATCTGCGTCAGGATCCCGTTTTTACAGAAGAGCGCACCGTATTTGAAGAGGTCTTTGCTTCGGCAGGCGGCCCTATAGAGGTGGTACGCAACTACGAAGCCGCCCTCTCTCACCCGGCCAAAGCAGGGCTCGAAGAGGCCATGGCAGCCATGGAGTTGCACAACGCCTGGGACTATGAGACCCAGATTAAACAGATTCTCTCGGCGCTCAAAATCACCCAACTCAACCAGCAGGTAGCCACCCTTTCGGGGGGGCAAAAGAAGCGGCTGGCCCTGGCCATCACCCTGATTCACAATCCGGATCTTCTGATTCTCGACGAACCCACCAACCACCTCGATCTTAGCATGATAGAGTGGCTTGAGGCCTATCTTTCGCGCAGTCGCTGCACCCTGTTTATGGTAACCCACGACCGCTACTTTCTGGATCGGGTCTGCAACGAAATTCTGGAACTCGACGGCGGGGCACTATACCTCTACAAAGGGAACTACTCCTTCTTCCTCGAAAAACGGGAAGAGCGACTCAACCGCATGGAGGCCGAGGCCGACCGCGCCCGAAATCTGTTGCGAACCGAAGCCGAGTGGATGCGCCGGATGCCGCAGGCAAGGGCAACCAAAGCTAAGGCGCGGATCGACGCCTTTTACGATCTGAAAGAGCGAGCTGCCCGCCGACCCGCCGATAAGCAGGTAGAACTCAATGTAAAAAGCGCTCGACTGGGCACCAAAATTCTGGAATGCAAGGGATTATCTAAACAATTCGGCGATAAGGTCCTGCTCAGAGAGTTCTCCTACACCTTTGCCCGCTTTGAAAAGGTGGGCATAATCGGCGAAAACGGAAGCGGGAAAACCACCTTTCTCAATCTGCTCACCGGAACGCTGAAACCCGATGCCGGAACCACCGATACGGGCGAAACCGTAGTGGTGGGCTACTACACCCAGCAAGGGATAGCGTTCGACCCTCAGCAGCGGGTAATCGATGCGGTTCGCGAAATAGCCGAAGTGGTAACCCTCTCCGACGGCAATACCCTCACCGTATCGCAATACCTCAACTTTTTCCTCTTCCCCCCCGAGATGCAATACACCTATATCGGGAAGTTGAGCGGGGGTGAGCGGCGCAGGCTCTACCTGATGACGGTATTGATGAAGAACCCCAACTTCCTGATTCTCGACGAACCCACCAACGACCTCGATATTGCCACGCTCCAGATTCTGGAACAGTATCTGCAAACCTTTCAGGGCACCCTGATCATTGTTTCGCACGACCGTTTCTTTATGGACCATCTGGTAGACCACCTGTTTGTCTTTGAAGGAAACGGGGTGATCAAAGACTTTACGGGCAACTACTCTGAATATCGCGACTTCCTGCTTCTGAAGGAGGCCGAAGAGAGCCGCATAGAAAAAGCACGTTCCGAAACCAAAGCACAACAGGGAGTCCGCGCCCAATCGATACCCGCCGCCCGCAAAAAGCGAAGCTGGAAAGAGGAGCGCGAACTGGAACAACTCGAAAAGGAGATGGCCTTGCTCGAAGAGGAGAAAACCAACATCGAAGCACAACTCAATTCGGGAGGCCTTACAGAGACACAACTCATTGATTATTCAAACCGTATGGGGTCCATTCTGGAAACACTCGATTCGCTCACCGATCGTTGGTTGGTGCTGAGCGAATCGTAACCTGCAATTAATTTTATACATTTGTGTTCGGAACAATCCGTACGCCATCAAAATGTCGAAAAAATGTCAACCCGCTTTAACGAGATCTCCACTTTGATTCCCCGCTGGATCTACCTGTTTGTTCTGCTTATTGTGGTTCTGCTTTTCGGCCAGGCCTGTTTCTATATTTTGGAGCCGGGCGAAAGGGGCATCGTTTTCCGAAAATTCACCTCGGGCCTCGATAAAGAGCACATCTTTATGCCCGGCTTCCACGTGGTGGCCCCCTGGAACGACTTTATCCGTTATAACGTGCGCGAGCAGACCACCGAAGAGACCATGGATGTGCTCGACAAAAACGGCCTCTCGATTACGGTAGATATCTCATTGCGATTTAATCCGGTTTTCAATAAGGTGGCCAACCTGCACGAGAGTTTCGGACAAGATTATGAGGCGGTTCTGGTTACCCCCGAAATGCGTTCGTGCGCCAGAAAGGTGATGGGCCGCTTCACGGCCGAAGAGATCTACTCTACACGGCGTCAGGAGGTAGAAGAGGCCATCACGATAGAGACCGAACGAATTTTGAGCAACAATTATGTAGAGATGAAGGCCCTTTTGATTCGTTCTATCAATCTGCCCGAGCAAATCAGGACCGCCATAGAAAACAAGCTCAAACAGGAGCAGGAGGCACTGGCTTACGAATTTCTGCTGGCACGGGCCGAGAGCGAAGCCGAACGGCTCAGGATAGAGGCAGAAGGGCAGGCCAAAGCCAACCTGATTGTCACCTCGAGCCTCACCCCCGCCCTGCTGAAGATGAAAGGCATTGAAGCAACCACCACCATTGCCGGGTCGTCTAATGCCAAAGTGGTGATTATGGGAAGCGGCAGCGACGGGCTCCCCATTATTCTTGGCAGCGACAAATAATTGAGGTTTTTATAAAATCTTACACCTATGATTCAACGAATTCAAACGCTTTATCTGGCCATCGCACTTGTATTGATTGTACTGATGTTCTTTGTAGATGTAGCGCAATTACTTACGCCTCAAGGCGATCAGTTTATGCTGTCGCTTACCGGATACTTTACGCTGCTCGATGGCGAAAGGGTGCTGGAACATCGTCAACACGGACTCTCTTTTATGGGCGGTGTAATGACCCTGCTTACGCTTGCCACCCTTCTGCTCTATAAGAAGCGGGTAATTCAGATGCGCTTTTGCCTCTACAATGTGGTTTTGGGTATCGGGTTGTTTGCCATTATTATGCTACAGCTCTTTCCCGCAAAGAACGCGATGGATGCACAGCTTTTCCTGAAAATTCCCTTTGTATTCCCCCCTATCTTCGCCATTCTCTCCTGGCTGGCCTTTCGCGGCGTACGCAACGACCACATCCTGATCATCTCGGCCGACCGGCTCCGTTCATACAAGAAGAAATAACGGAGTTATACCGCCTCTACCAAATCGGTCATCACATACCAAATATACCCGGTAACGGGCCAGAATCCCATCTCTCTGAGCGTATTGCAGTAACTCTCTACCTGCCTGCGATAGGAAGAGGGCTGCTTCTCGCCGAATTTATAGTCCACAACTATGGCCTCTTTACCACGGGTCATAATCCTGTCGGGGCGTTGGCCGGCGCCACCGGGCAATAGGAGGTCGGCCTCTGTGCGCACCCTGTAGGCTCCGCTAAACCATCCGGCAATCTGCGGATTATTAGAAGCCTTCTGCATCAGCGGCCTCAACTGCTCCATTTCACGGTTGTCCAGCACCCCCTCTTCCCGCCATCTCTGCAACACGCTCTCGAGATCGTCGAATGTTTTGAGTCGGCAAAAGAGTTCATGCAGCAAGGTACCCCTCTCACGCTGCCCTTTCGATTTCTCTGTAGCATAGAGGCGACTGTTTCTGAGCAGATGCACAAGCGGTTTCGGTTGGCCCTGTGGGCGAATCGGAGCCTGGCAGAGCGTAACCTCCAAATCGTTTCCCAATACCTTTTCCTCGGTCGAATCCGGCACAACACCCCAACAAAAGGGCTCGGGGGCAGCAACTTGAGCGGCAAAATCGGGATCGCCCCCCAGCACATCAAACAACAGATGGGCCACGCTCTTTGTGCTCTCTCTCGAAGAGACTTTAGGTTGGGGTGCCCATACATAGAGCTCCGAGCAGGCGCGTGTGAGCGCCACATAGAGAAGGTTCAGCGAATCGGCAAAATTCATCATCTGCTCCTCGTAAAAATCTTTGACAAACAAACTGTTACGCAATTTTGTTTCATATTTCACCGGCAGAACCCGCAGTTGCGAATAGGGGGCCTCAGAGGGGTGAACCCAAAGAATATCCCGCCCCAGATTCCCGTCTAGTTTCCAATCGCAAAAAGGGACAATCACCACCTTAAATTCCAACCCTTTGGCCTTGTGAATGGTGAGTAACCGGATGGCATTGAGCTGATCGGATAATTTAACCGCGAAATTGCTCTTTTGCTCCTCCCAATAGTCGAGGAACGAGCCTGTGTCCGACCCTTTCCTGCGGGAGTAATCGAGCACAATATCTAAGAAAGCCTGCACATAGGGCCATTGACCTTCGCACCGCGATAGGCCGAATTCGGAAATCAGGCTTGAACAGAGTTCATAGAGCGACAGGGTAGACCATTCCGGGCGGAGCGCTTCAAAATGGGCGATAGGATCGGAAAAGGAGCTGCCCTGATTGCCTGCTGCAAAAAAGTGTTGGTACTCCCTCCGCAGAAAAGCCGGAGCAAGCGGATTGTCGGGGTCAACCAGCCACTGCATGGCAGTAACCATCCAGGCCACAGCCGGCGAAGATTCCGGCAAGAGAGAGTCGTTCGACAGCAGATCAAAGCAGAGCGAACTGTCGGTACAGTTTGCCGCCTCTCTCTGCAACCACTCGGTAATGTCTAATGCCTCCTGCTTGGTTCGCACCAAAATAGAGATGTCGCGCAACGCAACACCCCGTTGCTGTAGCGATACCAACAAGGCGGTAAGTTGTTCGAGAATCTGCGTTTGGGAGGGGTTCTCCGGGCTCTCCTCAACAAAGGCCACCTGCACATACCCCTTCTCTGCATTGGGGGCATCCGGAGGGAGGGCCTGTTGCAGATCGGCATAGGCCGAATCGAGTAAGGTGGTGAGCTGGTTGCGCAACTGCGGGCCGGCCGTTTCCGGAAACCCTTCCAACAGATACCGTTTAACCAAACCGGACGCCATGGCAAAAAACCGATTGTTAAAATCGATAATCTTGCCGTCGCTTCGCCAGTTATACCGAAGGGTTTCATGACTCACCGCCATGGGAGCCACATCTTCGGCCGCCTCAGTAGCCAAGAGTTTCCAGTCGGTGTCGCGCCAGCGATAGATGGCCTGTTTTACATCGCCCACAATCAAGCTGCTGTTTCCCGACGCTAACGCATTAACAACCAGAGGCCTGAAGTTGGCCCATTGCAGCCGCGATGTATCCTGAAACTCATCTATCATAAAATGCCGATAGTACTCACCCATCTTCTCATAGATGAAAGGGGTATCAGTATCACGGACAATCCGTTGAATAAATGCCGAACTGCGGGCCAGCAAAAACAGGTTATTCTCCGACAAATAGCGGGTTATACTCTCCGAAAGATCGGCCATTACGCCGGCTGCAGGCAGAAATTTCAAGACCAGATCTATGGTAAGCCACGCCGAAGCATGGGTATCGAAATAATCCACCGCCTCTCTGAGCATTGGGTGAAGCCCGCTCTCCACGTGGTGCATCAATGATGCCTTCTCCTTACTCGATTTTGTACACCAATTTTCGTTGTCGTCAAGGGCTTTTCGCACATATGAGGTAGGTTCGTCGAACCCCCTCTCCACACACCGCGAAAAATAGCCCGCAGGGCCCTGATTGCCACGCATAAACTGGCTTTCCAACAAACCGTTGCTATCCAGATAGTCAACCCCTTGCCTACCCAACGCTCTGATCCTGCTCTCAAGCTCCCCCTTTTGCTGATACAACCTGTTGCGCAACGCCCGCAACGTTTCGCGACTAAAGGGCGAGGCCTGCGATAAGTGATCGTCGGCCGTCTGCAGCGCCTCCTTAAAGAGTTGCACGCCCAATTCGCGGAGCGTAGCGGCAAAATTCCAACCGATTCCCTCATGCAGACGGGTTACAGCCATTTCTGTAAGCCACTCTAAGAGTTCGGGGTGGTCTCCAACGCTATCAACCAGATTGTTTACCGCCTCTTCAACCACTTTTTGGGTGTTTAATTCCACCTGAAAACCCTCTAACAAACCGGTCTCGCGCGAAAACGACCTGAGAATTCGCTGAAAGAAGCTATCGATGGTGAGTACCGAAAAACGGGTATAATCGTGCAACAGCAGATTGAGTTCGCGCTGCGCATTCGCCCTAAGCGCAGCGGGCGTTGTGCCAAGCGTGTGAGCCAACTCGGCGGCTAACCCCTCTCCCCTGCCTGTTGCCAGTTTATGCAGATCGCGCAGGATACGGGCCTTCATTTCGGCAGTGGCTTTATTGGTGAAGGTCACGGCCAAAATAGATCTGAAGTTTCCGGATTGGGAGAGCAACAGTTTGAGATACTCCCGGGTAAGGGTATAGGTCTTTCCGGAACCTGCGGAGGCTTTATAAATGGTTAGCGCACACATGAAGGCGTTTTTCACAAAGATATAAAAAGGATTTTTGTAACTTTACACCACTATATCCCCGACATTTATCAACTTATCATATGATCGATTTTATCTCTACCGTAAAGGCCAAGGCAAGGGCCGCGCGTAAGCGCATTGTCTTACCCGAAGGGTTCGACGAGCGAACGCTTAAGGCTGCCAATCAGGCACTTGCCGAAGAAATTGCCGATATTATTTTGCTGGGCAATCCGGAAACGCTCCGGGCCGAAGCAGAGAGGCTCTCCCTCAAGCATCTGCACAAAGCCCAAATCATCAACCCGGCTTCCCATAACCGGAAGGAGGCCTATATCGATTTGATGGTAGAACTTCGCAAATCGAAAGGATTAACCCGCGAAGAGGCCTCCCGGCTCATTGAACTACCCCTCTATCTGGCCACCATGATTGTAAAGGCCGGCGATGCCGACGGCGAAGTGGCCGGTGCTGCCAATGCAACTGGCGATGTGTTGCGACCGGCATTTCTCTTTGTCAAAACCCGACCGGGTATCAAGGTGGTTTCGGGGGCCTTTTTCATGATGTTGCCCGACTCCACGTTTGGCGAAGAGGGTATGATGGTCTTTGCCGACTGTGCTGTCCATCCCAACCCCACGGCCGAAGAGTTGGCCGAAATTGCCGTGATGACCGCCCGAACCACCCGGAGTATTATCGGTTTCGAACCCCGTGTTGCGATGCTCAGCTTCTCTACCAAAGGAAGTGCAAAACACGAAATGGTCGATAAAGTGGTAAAGGCCACCGAACTGGCACGTCAGATGGACCCCACCCTGCTGATCGACGGAGAGCTTCAGGCCGATGCAGCCATCATTCCGGCCATTGGCAACAGCAAAGCCCCCGGAAGTGCTATTGCCGGGAAGGCCAATGTGCTGATATTCCCCACCCTCGAGGTTGGTAACATTGCCTACAAACTGGTTCAACGCATGGCACATGCCCAAGCGGTAGGCCCGGTTTTACAAGGAATGGCTGCCCCCATTAACGATTTGTCGAGGGGTTGTTCTACCGAAGATATTGTAAACCTGATTGCCATTACCGCCTGCCAGGCGGCCGATGCATTTAATGCGTAAACCTATGGGCGAGATTCTTGAAGATTTTGCGTTAAACAGACAGATTAACAAACAGGGTGGCATCCGAAAAATCGGCGTTGTTGGTTGCGGTGCTGTAGGTCAGGAAATTACCAAAGTTGCCGCCCGATCCGGCATCGATGTGGTGTTTGTAGAGTCGTCTGACGAACGGGTTGCGAAGGTATTCGAAAGCCTCGACCACGATCTCGATAATATGATTGCCCGTTGGGGTATCACCGCCAGCGATAAGCGGCTCATCCTTTCGCGGATATCCGGGTCGTCTGCGATGAAGGAGCTCTCCCAATGCGACCTGGTAATCGAAGCCATCAGCACTGCCACTAAATCGGCCGGAGCCGCCATTGAGTTCCGTCGCAATCTCTTCCGCGAAATTGAGGAGATTGTTCCGCGCGATACCGTATTATCGTCGAATGCCTCAACCCTGCTGGTTTCCGACCTGGGATCGGCCCTCAAACACCCCGAACGGATGTTGGGGCTCAGCTTTATGGTTTCGCCCACCATGGTAAAAACCGTAGAGGTGGTTAAAGGGTGGGAAACCAGCGAAGAGACCTTTACCAAGGCGTGTCGTTTTGTGCAAACCATCGGCAAAAAGCCGGTCGAGGTGAGAGAATCGCCGGGGAACATCAGTACCCGCCTCATTATTGTGCTGATCAATGAGGCCTGCGAGATCTTCCTCGAAGGCACTGCATCGATCGAGGGGATAGATCAAACCATGAAATTTGGGTACGGTCTGCAGAGTGGTCCCTTCGAAATGGCCGATAAAATCGGGATCGACCGGATTGTAAAATATGCCGATAACCTATTTATGGAGTTTGGTCTCTTTAAGTTTAAACCCTCACCCATTCTCAAACGGCTTGCACGCTCCAAACAGGTGGGCCGCCGAAGCGGACGGGGATTTTACCTCTACGACGATAAGGGTAAAAATATTGGGCTGAACCTGCCTCTTATCGACTTTTCGGCCGATAGGCGCCCTTAGGTAACCGAATCATAATTTAGCGCAAAAAAGATGAAAATCATTGTATTGAACTGTGGAAGTTCTTCTATAAAATACCAATTCCTCGACATGGAAACCGAAACGGTTCTGGCACGCGGAGGGGTAGAAAAGATCGGTCTGGTGGGCTCTTTTATCAAGCATGAAACAGCAGAAGGGCCTGTGGTGATAGAGGGAGAGATTCTGGATCACCAGTCCGGCATTGAGTATCTGTTGGGTGTGCTGATGAGCAAGAAGTATGGCTGCATCAGCAATTTCGACCAAATCGATGCAGTGGGGCACCGGGTGGTACATGCCGGCGAACACTACAACAGCAGCGTGCTGATTTCGGACGATGTGATTCAGAAGTTAGAGCAGTGCGTGGATCTTGCACCGCTGCACAACCCCTCTAATCTTGCCGGAATCAGGGCTATGAAAGCCTTGATGCCCGAGGTCCCGCAGGTAGGGGTGTTCGACACGGCCTTTCACCAATCGATGCCCGACTTTGCCTACAATTACGCCATTCCGCACTCTCTCTACACCAAGTACGGGGTGCGTCGCTACGGCTTTCACGGAACCAGCCATCGCTTTGTGGCAGCCAGAGCCTGCGAGGCGCTGGGAAGAGATCCGGAGCGTACAAACCTGATTACCTGCCATCTGGGGAATGGAAGTTCTATTACGGCCATCAAAAACGGCAAGTCGTTCGACACCTCTATGGGGATGACTCCCGTGGAGGGGCTGATTATGGGAACCCGTTGCGGCGACCTGGATGCCGGGGTGCTCACCTACATCATGCAGCGCGAGGAGCTTGATGTTACCACACTAAACTCCTTTATCAATAAGCATTGCGGCCTGATTGGCATCAGTGGCGTCTCGTCCGACATGCGCGAGATCCGCAAGGCCGCTTCCGAAGGAAACGAACGGGCCAAACTGGCTATCGAGATGCTCTGCTACCGCGTAAAGAAATATATCGGCTCCTATTTAGCCGCTATGGGCGGGGCCGATCTACTGGTCTTTACCGGCGGAATCGGTGAGAATGTCGACACCGTACGCGCCAGAATTCTCACGGGAATGGCGTTTATGGGGCTCGATTTCGACCCGGAAATTAATGCGCAATGTCACGGTACCGAGCAAGTTATCAGCAAACCCGGGTCGAAAATCACCATCATGGTGGTTCCTACCAACGAGGAGCTTGTGATAGCCCGCGATACATTGCGAATTGCCCGCGAGCAGAACCTATAACCGGATTGATATTGGCTTCCTACTTAAAGAAGTAGTTGAGCGAAATCATCACCGTATTGATACGATTGTCTAATTTCCCGGGGCCCGCGAGATTTTCTACCGCGCCAGAGTTAGAAAAGTGATCTTCGTATCGCACATCCAGTGCCAACCGGCTTTGCAGATGGGTACCCAACATCAGTTGGTATCCAAAGGTTACCCGATTGTAGGTCTGTTCCAGTTTGTCTTCCATCAGCTCCCCAAAATCGGCCGAACTGTTGAGGGCAATGGTAGCCACAGGCCCTAAGCCAAACCGAAACGAACCGATATTTACACCGGCAAGTATCGGCACATTAATGCTGTTCAAGGTGTTCTTTTGGGGGGTCTCAATGGCTCCGGTCTCTACCGTAGTAACAGATTGCGCAAAATAGAGCTCGGGTTTCAGGAAGAATTCGCCCAACTCGGCTTCGGAGGTGAACCCTACCAGAAAACCCACATTCGAATCGCCCTTGTTACTCACTTTGTATCCGCCCACATTGCCGGAATCGCTCTTTAAACCGGCCAGGGTTAAACCGGCTTTTACGCCCCATCTTAAGGAGGGCTGCGACCAGGCAGGAGCTAGGAAAAGCGCAGAAAGAAGAGAAAGAATCAGGACTCTTTTTTTCATAATCGTTCAGTTTAATAAGAACCAAATATAGGAAAAAGGAAGATAAAAGCGGTTTTTATGTAATTTTGGAGCTATGGCTATCACACTCATGATTCTCTTTGTTATTGCCACCGACCTGTTGGCATGGCCTCTGTTTGCACGCATAACAAAGCATAAGAAACGGCATAAAGTACGCT
>JBFWIG010000019.1:0-14704 GCA_050256115.1 Bacteroidales bacterium
TATTGTTACCAACTATATAAGCAATGAACGATTATCCAACCAAACTTACTGATAAACAGTGGAAAGTTATCAAGAATGTGCTGGAAAGCAAAAAAAGAAAGCGGAAACAATCCTTACGAGCCATAATAAATGCTATGATGTATTTGACAAAAACCGGATGTCAGTGGCGAATGCTGCCAAAAGAGTTCGGTCCATGGCAAACGGTGTACTTCTATTTCCGAAAATGGAAGTTCGAAGGGGTCTTTGATGAACTGATGCACCATCTTCGTTTGGCTGTAAGAAAGGCGAAAGGCAGGGAAGCGAGTCCAAGTATCGGGATAATCGATTCCAGAAGCGTGAGGACCTCTCATCATATTGACAGTGCGCAATACGGCATCGACGGTGGCAAGAAGGTGAAAGGGAGAAAGGAGCACATAGTTGTTGACACGCTCGGACTTCCCATGGCTACCAGGGTGCATGCTGCTAATATTCACGATAGTGTAGGCGCAGTTGATACGATTAAGCTTCTCCAATATGAGTTCCCAAGGCTGAAACAAATCATTGCAGATGGCGGCTATAGAGGCAAATTGGCTGATACCGTAAAAGGTTATGGATGGGATTTATCTGTAGTACTTCGACCTAAAGAGTCTTCAAAAAAGTTTCAGGTACTCCCACTCCGCTGGATTGTTGAACGCACTTTCTCGTGGATTGAAAACTACAGAAGGATGACCATGGATTACGAATTCGAAACCGGATCCGCCGAAGCAATGTTACAAATCACATTCTGCCAAATCATGCTTAAAAAACTTATTCAATAATTTCAAAACAGCTTCTTAGAAAATCGGCAGGATGAGTTGACAGCTATTCTGGGTGACGATCTCCAAATTATTTCGTTCTACCTGCGTTATTCCTTAAGTATCGATAGCTTACCTAAAAACAGGTATTACGAAAGAGATAAAGAGATGGCTGAAGTAACCTCATTTTTGATTGATTCAATGGGCAAATCCAACAAGAGGGCATTGATAAATTGTCATTTAATGCATGCCAATTATTTGGCCACAGATATCCCCTTTCACAAATCACTCGGTTTTTACCTGAAGGCTCGATACAACAATGATTACAACTGCATTGCACAAATGGTCTATCAAGACACTGTTCTGGTTTCTGGTAAGACGCAGATTGAAAGAAATCAATTGCCACTGCCATCTGCCAAAAGTCTGGAAGGAACATTTAATCGGCTGGGATATAAGTACTGTTTCCTTCCAACTGATAACTCCGACGAGATTGTTAAGATCAGAATTCAGGGGAACACACTATTGCCTCCTCATGAAATGGAGAAATTCATCAATCTAAAGTCTAGATTTTCCGGAGTGATATATGTAAACAAATCTTCTTCATACCCGTATAGTTATGATCCGCTTTAGAATTCTTTCCCTTTTCCTTCTGCTCTTTTCCTTAGCCTCTTTGAAGGCTGCTGATGATGATTTTTTGCGTCTGCTGCAGGGTGAGGTGGATAGGCAGTATGCCCTGTTTCAGACCAAGGCCAAAGTTTACCATCTGCGTTTTAATGTCAGAGATCGGCACGAGGTTACGACCGCTCCCCAATCTCTGCTCATACTCTCTGTTTCTTTGAAGCCCGGCCTGAATAGTGGTGTGGTTTCTCCCCAACTTTTTTAAAATTGACTACTATGAGAACGCTCTTTACAATCGGTTTTATTCTTTTACACGCCTCTCTGATAGGACAGTCTGCTACCGATTCGATGGTGATTAGGGCCCTTCAGGATGAGTTGTCGCGCACCCAAAATGAGTTGGGTACGCACGCAATCACGCATAAACCCACCTATCTCAGATTTGTGCTGTTCTCTTACTCTCAGTACCAACTGGTGTCGAATCAGGGTGTGCTGCAGCCGGGAAAGAGCCTGGACTTTGTCAGTTTTTTACCCCATATCCATTTTAGAGACGCTTTTTGGCCCCAATACAATCACAGCGTTATCCCCAGTCCTCTGTACCGGCTTTCGAATATACTTTCCTATAACTCAGTGCGAGAGGAATGCTGGCGTGCTGTTGACAGTGAATTGAAAAGCCAGCATGCTCTTTATCTGGAAGATTTACAGGAGGATAAACTGAAGAATTTGTCGTTGACCCCGTCTATAAAAGCTTCCGAACCCTCGTTGGTTCGTCTGGCGCATCCGGGTATCGACTATAGAAAGGGTTTAACACCGGGCTTCGATACCCTTTTTTGGAAGCAGACGGTGGGCGATTTGGGTAAGTATCTTCAATCGAATCATGCACTATCCTTTTCTCGTGTAGCCTTTACCCACAGACAATACACCACTTATAGCGTCTCGTCCGAACAGGTTACGTTACAAATTCCCAAATCGTCGGTTCTCCTGCAGATCTCGGTGGGTATGAAATCTCCCGATGGGAGTGAGGAGCGTATCTCTTCCGATTTCCAGATTGCCGACAGTTGCGGCGTCTATCGTACTGAACCCCTGCTCCGGCATGCGCAACAGTTGGCTGCCTCCCTTACTGCCTTGACGGGTGCTCCCCGGCTGGAGCAGCCCTATAATGGTCCTGTCTTGTTTGAGAAAGAGAGTGCCGCGGCATTTTTTGAAATGCTTTTGATGAGTTCGTTTCAATCGGAGTGGGCAGCTTTTCCGGCAAGAATTCTTGGCCATTCTCCCACTCCTGTCAATTCGGTGACGTCTATTGATAAAAGGCTCAATGTTACCGGTTATTCCGATCCATCCGATTCTGTCGATGTGGAGGGCTTTTCCCCCATGCCCAGGATTCCCCTTGTCAGGGAGGGTATGGTGAACAGACCGTTGACAACGCAGTTTTCTCCCCGTAAAGAGCTTGGCTCTACCGGAACGCTCTGTTATTATCCCTTACCAAACCTATTTCGCCCTGTGCCGGGTTATTCTCTTTCGCGACTGCATGTAGAAACTTCGAAAGGCGTTTCGGGTTCGCGCCTAAAAAAGGATTGGTTGTCGGAGGCGCAGCGACAGGGGTTTGATTCGGCTTTGATTGTAAGAAAACTGGGTTCCCGGCTGTTGTTCTATCTGGTGGATGTTGCCTCCGGACGGGAGCAACTTATCCGAGACAACGGCACTGAGTCGCAAGTGTGGTCGTATATGTATAATCCATTCTCCAGCGCACTCTCAAGGTCTCATTCTTACGCGAAGAAGGCCTTTACTTCGCCGGTATATGCACAATCCTTTTATGCGCTGGGGCCCATCGAATTTACCGTTCCCGAGGCCGTCCTGTGCCCTATGTTGCAACTAACACCGGCACCGAAGACACCTGTTCAAACCGATCTGATTCAGTGACGGGAGGCACTCTTGTCAGGCAATGCGCTCAATGCGCGAGGCACAAAGGTCGTATCCTTCTATTGGATACTTGGTGATCCGGAATTGAAGCGGGTCCAGATAGGGTTCAATGAAGGGCAAATCGGGTGCATAGTGAAAACAGCCCCCCTTCTTGAGCGATAGGAGAATTGCCATGTAGGTTTGGGCGTAGGCAATAAAGTTGCCATCTTCACGGGCATTGTGATGGCGGAAATGGTTCGAAAATCCCAGATGGCTCACAATGGTGCCCCAGGTGTTGGGCTCATAGTGAAAGACCAACCAATCGGCGCGTATCAATCGCTCTTCCGCCGGGGCAAACCGATCGATGCCTGTGGTGAGCAGGCCCAGAGCATTCAGGTGTCGCACAAGTTGTGCCTGCCTGCCGCAACCGATGTCTAATATCGGTTCCATAAGAGAGTCGGATTTGATTTTCAGCAGATTGCATTGTATCTCCGGCGAATATTCAGCGCATGTTACCGGAGTAACACGGTTTCCTGCACCGGCATACAGCTTTGCGGCAAAAGGGTTACTCTCTTCTAACCACGCCTTTAGCTGCTGATAGTGATGCTTCTCGATGTCGGCTGTGCTCTCTGTTCCCGAACGAAGGCTCTGATATAAGTTGTGATAAAGGGTTCGCAACGCTTGTTTTGCTTCCGAAGAGAATAGATAGTACTGGTTGGCGTGGCAAAAAGCATCTATCGCTTTGTCTGTTGCATAATCAATGAGTAACGTCTCATTCTCGATGGTGGTTTCACGAAGGTTGGCTATGGCCTGCAGCGTCTCATCGAAAAATCGCAGCGGAGGCTCTGCCCCGTCCTCAAAGAGATTGCTTCGCCGATTTCCCTCAATCTGTTTCTCAATGGTTTCGAAATACTCTTTCATCGGTTGTCAATTCTCTTATTCGTGCCCCAAGGATCTCATGCACAAGCAGTCGCAGTCGGGGCTCTATTTTCGCGAAAAGGCCATGGCAAGGCCGGTACCTATAAAGATGGAGCCTGAAATGCGGTTGAATTTGCGGGTAAAGGTTTGTTTCTGAAATAGTTTCTGTAGCCGAACCCCCAAACCGGCGTAGAGCATATAGCACCCGAAACCTACCACGCTTAGTGTGGTAAAAATGATAACGAACTGAGCCGGACCGGCCGATTTTACATGAATGAACTGGGGAAAGAGGGCCGTAAAAAAGAGGATGCCTTTGGGGTTGCCAATGGCAATGAGGAATCCGTCGAGGAAGAGCCTGTATTTGCCCTTTCGGGCCACCGGGCACGAGAACCCTTTGGCAGGCGATTGTGCCGATACGGGTTCGAACAGCAATTTGCATCCAATGGTCAAAAGGTAGAGGATGCCACCCCATTTGATAATCGAAAAGACAATCTCGGAGGCCAGGAGGATGGCCCCCAATCCCAGCAGTGAGATCACCGCCAACAGTAGATTCCCAAACAAGTTCCCGAGGCCACTGTAAATGGTTTTGGCCATCCCGTGATTTACACCGTGGTTGATGGCCAAAACAGAGTTGGGACCCGGCGTAATGGTGGCCACAAACAGGATGGCAAAATAGGCAAGAAAAAAGTCGAGGGGCATGTGGATTAGGTTGTCAAAGACGGGGTGAGTTTTATATCTCAATTTTTTCAGGTGCGTTTTTTCTGATGTTCATTAAAACTGCCGTCTTTTTCTCCATCTCCTCTTCAATGTCGTAGTCGTTCTGTATTCCAAGCCAAAATTGCGCGGTGGTACCGAAATAGGCAGCGAGCCGCAATGCAGTATCGGCCGTTATTCTGCGTTTCCCCTTTACTATCTGCGATATTCGTGTTTGAGGGATCTCCGTGTCTTTCGATAGTTTGTATGCCGAAATTTCCAGAGGAAGTAAAAACTCTTCCCGTAATACTTCACCGGGGTGGATGTTCGTAAGTTTTTTCATGTTGTGTTCCTCCATATCTTATTTATGATAATCGATAATCTCTACACCATGAGCGTTATTAGCTACACAATGAAATACAATTCTCCATTGGTCGTTGATTCTAATGCTGAAAAAGTCCGATCCCTGAAGTTTCTCGAGTCTATTGGAGGGTGGGATTCGCAGGTCAGTCAAATTTTGCGAGTTGTTCAGCATTCTAAGTTTTCTTCTTCCAATATGCTGTATTACAATGGGAATCTTCTTGACCGGTTCTCCCTTCCATATTTTTTCAGTATCCTTTGACCCAAAAGAAGTAATCATACTATCGTCTCTAGTTACTAACGCCAAAGATAACTAATTGTTATTCCAAAATCAAAATTTTCTCTTCGACAATCCGTTGCACCTCTTTTACCAGGAGGGGGAGGGCAGGTTCAACCATATTGTGGTCGTAGCCCTGGAGCTCGAAGAGTCGGGTCTGTTTGTGGCCGGCGAGTTGCATCATGCGTGCCATGTAGGCGTTCTCTTCGTAGCGGCCCAGCATCTCCTTTTCTCTATCGCCTGTGAGCAGGAGCAACGGAGGGGCGTCGGCCCGTACATGAAACAGCGGCGCAAGGCTGTCGATAACGGGTTGTGTGTCGCGAATGCCCCGTTCTTTGCGGATGGTGAAATGGGTAATCATCTGCCCGCTGAAGGGGATTAATCCGGCAATTCGGTTGGCATCGATCCGGTGGGCGGCCAGCCACTGTTTGTCGAGCCCCACCATGCTGGTGAGGTATCCTCCGGCCGAATGACCCGATAGAAAGATCAGTGCGCTATCGCCCCCATACCGGCCGATATGTGCAAAGGCCCATGCAACGGCAGCTGCTGCATCTTCGATGTAGACCGGTGACTTGACCTGGGGATGTAAACGATAGTTTACCCCGATGATGCAAAAGCCACGTTGTTTCAGATATTCCGGAATCTCTTTGGCCCCGGTCTCCAATCCGCCTCCGTGAAACCAGACAATGGTGGCAAACCCTTTTTTCTCTTTGGGATAGTAGATATCAAGCACACACTGCTTCGAAATATCGGGATGTGCAGCGGAAACGGCCTCTGGGTAATAGGTGATATCCCTGATTAGTTCGTAGTTAGGATTCTGCGCATAGGGGGTTGTAAAAGTGAAAAACAGCAACAGTAGGGTGAAGAGGGTTCGCATGATATGTAAGATAAGGGGTTCCCTGTAACAGGTCGGGAAATTATGGGCGGGAGGGGCTGTCGGCATCTATCTGTTGTTTTAACGTGTTGAGTTTTGCTATGGTACTGTTGTCTAAATGATTAATTATTGCATTGTCTACTACAATGTCTGTATCAAGCTCAGTAAGCCAATGGGCATGTAAAGTACGGGTTTGTTCGTTGTATCCGGTAACCTCACAATGTATAATCTGACCATGCCTCAATAATCGAATGGCATTTCTAAGTTTTCGTCGGTATGCAAGATTGGAAGTCAATATCTCATTACTTAAACAAGCTCTGTACATGCCATTTACATAAAACGAAATGGTCATTTCAGGGGGGTGTCGGACTACTTTTGCCCGCAGGATTTGTCCGACAAGGGCTTGTGGCCGTTTTTTGGTCCAATCTGACACCTCTTTCTGATTGCTGAAGATGGGTTGTCCGTTTTGATTGGGCTCAAGGTACAGTATGCTGATTGCTTGACCCATATGAAAATCGCATACACTTTCGCAGGGACCAAGCTGCGATATATGAAGCAATCCGGTTATCGAACCATACTTCCAGTCAAAATGGGAGCCTATATCTACAAAAAGACCATACTCCAGGATGTTGATCACAATACCTTGGTACTCATGTCCACGGGTTAATGGTGCCGTTGCGAATTGAGGAATCTCGCCATTTAGTTGTATGTAAGAGGTTTCTCGTTGAATGTGGTGGATTTTGCCGAAAAATCTTTTGCCCAGCAAGCTCGGAGCAACTGCCTTCCATACATCTACCGAGGGATAGTGCCATGGCATATGGGTAAAATGGATATAAGCATACAAACCATTCACTTTTGCAAGAAATCCATGGTTTTTGATATTGACAATGGTAAAAGGAAGTGTGTCGAAACGATCTCTGTGAACCTCCAGTCGGTCGAGGCCGTCAGTAACCCATTGATTGGGATCACTCCTTCCGAGGAGTTGTTTAACGAATTCTATGAAGGTATTGAGTGGCATCGGGCACGGATAGGCAGAATCGAGTCTCTGGAGAGGAGAGGCTGGTGCTTTCTTCAGCAGGATAAAAGTAGCAATTTATTCCTTTTATCGCCATGCCGGAAGTGCCCGATCGGGCCACCCTGATTTGGTTTTTCGGCCCCGAAGGGCTATCTTGAGGCAGTTTGATCCTTAATCCGGGTAATTATGCGACATGTACTTTCTCTATTCCTGATTCTTTGTATGGCATTCGCCGCGTTGAACGGGCAGCAGCCCACCCGATGGCGTGGCCCCGCCGCCAATGGAATATATCCCGACACAGGCCTGTTAAAAGTTTGGCCGCAAGAGGGGCTAAAGCTTTTGTGGGCCTTTCCCGAAATGGGCGAGGGGTTCACTTCACCGGCCATTCAGGGGCGATTCATCTATCTGGCTTCGATGATAGATCAAACCGGGTATCTCTTTAAACTCACGATGGAGGGTAAGTTGGTCTGGAAAAAGGAATACGGCCCCGAGTATTTCGAGCGATATCCCGGTGCCCGCTCCACAGCAACAGTGGTGGGCAATCATCTCTATCTGCTGAGCGGGCGGGGTCGTTTGGTCTGTATGAAGAGTTCGGATGGCTCGTTGGTGTGGGCAAAAGAACTGGTCGATGATTTGGGCGGTGAATTAAACCGATATGGCTTTAATGAGTCGGTGGTGGTCGACGGAGATATCGTCTATTGCACGCCTGGCGGAAAAACGCAGAGCGTAGTGGCCCTGAACCGTTATACCGGCAACCTGATTTGGCGGGCTCCCGGAAACGGCGATAAAGCCTCTTATTGCACTCCGCTTCTGATACGATACCCTTCGCGTACCTTACTGGTTACCCATACCGAGTCGCGCATCCTGGGTGTCGATACCCGAAACGGCTCCCTGCTATGGGAGTATGCGTGGCCCAATCGGATGCTCGAGCATCAAAATACCCCTCTCTACAGTAACAACCGGCTCTTCTGTTTTAGCGGCTATGGCAAAGGCTCTGTTATGTTGACCCTGAGCGACGAGGGGAGTAAGGTGGCCAAAGCATGGGAAAATCCTAAATTCGACAACCGAATGGGAGGTGCTGTTGTATGGAACGGGATCATTTATGGCGCCGGACACAATAACCGCTCCTGGCAATGCCTCGATTGGGAAACCGGAAAAGAGCTCTACTCCACCACCGAACTTACTATGGGGGTGGTAATTGCCGCCGATAAGATGCTCTATGTCTACGATGAAAAGGGGGTGCTTGCATTAATAGAGCCCGAACCCTTCCGGATTGTAAGTAGAATGCAGATCACGTTAGGCACAAGTTCACAATGGGCTCATCCGGTAATCCATAACGGCGTTCTCTATATTGCCCGCGGTACTACCCTGATGGCCTATAACCTGAAAAAATAGTGGCTGCGTTTACTCTTTTTCGGGTGAAAGCATTTTATAGACAAGGCCTGCTAACAGAGCGCCCACGATGGGGGCAACCCAGAATAGCCAAAGTTGATCGATGGCCCAATCACCTACAAAAAATGCCTGACTGGTACTCCGAGCCGGGTTTACCGAGGTGTTGGTTACGGGAATGCTGATTAAGTGAATGAGTGTTAAGCCAAGGCCAATGGCCAAACCGGCTAACCCCTTGGGGGCTTTCGAATGGGTGGCGCCCAGGATAATGATCAGAAACATAAAGGTCATCACAACTTCGGTGACTAATGCCGACAGCATACTATATCCGCCCGGAGAGTGAGCGCCATATCCGTTTGCTGCAAATCCCCCCATTTCGAACCCGGGTTTGCCGCTGGCAATAAGGTACAGGATTCCGGCACCGGCAATTCCGCCTAACACTTGTGCAGCGATATAGGGTAGCAACTCTTTTTTGTCGAATCGTCCGCCCATCCAAAGTCCGATCGATACCGCCGGATTTAAGTGGCAACCCGAAATATGCCCGATGGCATACGCCATGGTAACCACTGTTAATCCAAATGCAATGGCCACGCCTGCAAATCCGATGCCTAATTCGGGATATCCCGCTGCCAGAACAGCGCTTCCGCATCCACCTAATACCAACCAGAGGGTTCCGATAAATTCTGCTACTAGTTTCTTCATGGCTTTCGTTTTTAAGGGTAAGCAAAATTCCGCTCCATTACGGATAAACCAAGTTACTGATAATTTTAGAATTCCGGTTCCTGATTTTTTTCTATGAATGTGAAACCGCTTTAAGCCCGATAATGGAGGCAATGAGGGTGGTGAGAAAAAACGTACCCACTGCACCGATGCCGGTCCACACGGCATAGGCCGTCCCGATAGGGATGGTTTGTACCGCCTTCATCAAAAGTGCCATGCTTATACTCAGCGTAACCAGAAAGGCCGCGTACCAGAAGTACATCTCGGTTCCGGCCGTCTCTTTGGCTTTTCCCAGGCAGAAGGCAAATGCCACCTCAAACAGTCCCGCAATCACTAAAACCAGCCAATTCATTGTTGTTTGGTATCTGTTTTCGACAACTCAGATGCGGTTTTATCGGTATACTTTGAGATCACTCATCAGCGGCTTGTCATCACCCTTCTCATGCATCTGCCTGAATGCCTCCTCCCAACCCTTTCGAACCTCTTCCATAGACTTAAGCATCAGATACGCTAGACGAGTTTAACTGTCTGATTGAGCATCTCAACATTGAAATTTACCTTAGCGTTCAATGCTTTGAATACTTTGATTATTGTCTCGAACCTTGCATCGGTCAAACTATTCTCCAGTTTTGATATTTGGGCTCTCTTCACACCAACAAGTTCGCCAAGTTGCTCCTGAGTCAGGTTACGTTCTTTTCGCGCTTGCTTAATTGCTTCCCCAAGCAAGTCGAGTCTCAACTCCCTTTCAAATGCGTCACGTTTGGGCGTTCCAATCTCACCGATATATTTGTCAGTGATCTCTTCAATGCTGTAAGTTTTTATCTCTTTATTTTTCATGCCCAGAGATTTTTTGTCCAAAATATAGTTTTCTGATGCTCTCGGCCTTATCAATATCGCCCAGAGGTGTTTTCTCTGATTTCTTTATTAGTCCGTGGGTTGCTATTACAACTGTCTTTGTATTACTTGTCTTGTCCCAAAAAGCGAAAAGTCTGTAATGCGTTTTATTGAAAAGGGTTCTGAACTCCCAGAGTTCTCCTTTGAGCTTTTTAAAAAGTTCTCTGTCATTAGAGTACTTAGCCTTTAACACGTTGTAGATCACCTTGTCCCTTGCCTTTTCGTCAAGACTGTCCAGGAATTGTACAGCCTCCTCTAAAAACCGAACCTGAAACTTTCCTTCCATCATATCATCCTTTTGCAAATATAGATGTTTCTTTATTAGGAAACAAGTGGCGCATTTTTGCTACACAACAACATGAGTCGCTCGGGGCAATCCATGTTTGCGTAGTGAAAATCGTGCGAAAAGAAGGGATACACTACAATTTAATGATCCCTGAAGTTCCACTTAGAGTTGTCGCTGTTCATGTCGAAGGTGGCGAGGGTAGGGGTGCTGTCGCCCGACGATACCAACGCCAACTTTTCGGTAGAGTTGGGCACAACCTTAGGCATGATGCGGTAGGTTCCATCTATGAGCTGATCTATGCGCCAGAGTTGTTCGGGCGCTCCGGTAAAGGCGGGAACCGTGATCACTTCGGCTTCGGCGGTAGCGGTTAAGGCCCGTTCGGTACCGGCAATCACAATTTTGTAGTAGGGGCCGCCGGGATATCCGCCGGCTTCAGGGACAGCTGTAATGGTCCATCGCTGGTGCGGCCGAACCATGTAGTCGCCAATCCTGACCCCGATGTTTCCGGTGGGCCAGCCGGGCAGAACGTCGGCCAACTGCTGCGAGGGCACCGGTTTTACAGGCTCGTCGTTGTTGCGGTTAAAGCCGCGCATTCCGCCTGCCATACGCACAAAGTCGACAATGAGTTCGAGGGCGTACCCTCTGCGCTCCGACTCAATTTCGTATGTCCCCTCCTGGAATTGCTCGCCGGCAACAGGCCACTCGTTTTTCCAAAGGAGCGGACGGATGCCCAATACGCTGCGTCCGCTTTGGTCCAGATCGGCCTCAAAGTGGCACGACATCTTTTGTACGCCATTGCCCTGATCCCAGAGTCCAAAGTGTCCGGGGCCCATCACTCTGCGGTGGGCCGCAATTACCATTTTTCCGCCCCCTTTCAGCATGTCGCGACCCATATTGTCGAGGTAAGGACCGGTCACTTTCCGCGAACGACCCACTACGATGTTGTAGGTGGAGTTGGAACCGTCGCAGCAGGTGCCATGCGTGCCCAGCAGATAGTACCAGCCGTTTCGATACATCAGCGTGGTGGCCTCGCAGTCGATGGCAATGTTGATGGCCTTATTCCCCTCTACCCGCTTGCCGGTTTTGGGATCCAGCTCAATGAGGCGGATAAACCCGAAGTAGGTGCCGTACGAACACCATAACCTTCCGGTGGTGGGATCCAGCAGCAGTCCGGGATCGATGGCGTCGTTATCTTCCACACCGTCGGACGAGGCTACTACAATGGCTTCGGAATATTGAAAGTCGGGCGAATTCGGGTCGAGCGTTTTGTTCCACATGGTGAGAATCTTTCCGTTGTGCCCGCCGCCAAGGCCACCGCCTGTGGCGCCATAAACAATCAGGTAGCGATCGCCAATTTTAATGGCATCCGGGGCAGCGCCGCCGCCGGGTCGTACACCACCTCCGTTCCAGCTCCAGCCATCTGCCGAGATGAGTCCGCCACCGCCTGTGCCAAAGGTGTAGTACTTTCCGTCGCACTCCATAATGGTTGACGGGTCGTGAATAAAGGGTTTTCCCACTTGCGCTGCCGCTGTTGCAGCAAAACCGATCCATAAGAGGGCGATAGTGCCCATGATACTATATGATTTCTTCATAGCTGTTCTCTTTTCTAAAGCGTTTTCGATACCGAAGCAAATTGTAATGCGAGTTATTGATAACTGATGGTGACGCCCTTAACCGGTTCGCCTTTCTCATTCAGAAAGCGGACACAGAAATCGCTCATGCCGGGCCCGTTGATTACGGCTCCCCGCAAAATGTTTTTCCCCTTTTTCAGGGTGAGCCGCTTTGAAGTGCCATCGTCCATCACCATCCGGCGGTCGCCCGAAAGGAGGAGGACCTCTTCACCGTTCAGCCACCACATCGAGGCCGAATTGGAGCCTGCCGCCAGACGGACATTGGGTATATCTTGCGGTGCGTTCACCACGGTAACCGCCCAAAAGAGCACTCCGTATATCTCTTTATGCAATCCGTAGGCAAAACGGAAGAGTTTCACATTAAAGTTTGTGGTTTCGAGCGCGTGCCAGGAGAGTTGCTGCTCTCCCACGGTTACCTTGTCGCCGTGTTTGGGAACCACCGTTAACTGGTTGGGAAAGTATTCGGTAGCAAATGCCTCCCTGAGGTAGCTGTCGGTAAAGACCGTATTGCTGCGATTGGGTTTAGTGATGGGTTCCAGCAGCAACCAACGGCCAATAAATCCCTGGGTATCTGGTGTAACGGTTTTAGTAGTGGCCGGGGTAAAGTAGGGTACCAGCGTTCGGGTAGTGTCGGTTTGAGCCATCGCCCCGATAAGGCCCCCGGAGGCAGCATAACTGCCCTGAAATCCGAAGGTAGCCAGAAGTAGTGTGCCTGCGGCCACCATCCATGTTTTCTCTGTTCTTTTCATATTTGCCGGTAAAAGAGGTGTAACGGTTGTTTGTGAAGAAGGATATGGATATAGTAGTTAGTGTGAGGTGTTGCGATTATTTGCAGCGCCACCAGTCAAAGTTGAACAGCTCCCCTTCACCGCCCGTAAAGACAAAACAGAGGTCGTGTACGCCTGTTTGCTTTTTCAGTTTAGCCTGGGCTGAGGTCCAGTTTTGCCAGCCACCGCTGTTTTTCACCTCGAGGGTGCCCAGCAGTTCGCCATCGGGAGTGCCCAACCGAATCTCTATCCGGCCGCCCTTTCCGTTCGATGCCACGCCGGCCTCTATCTTCTTGGCCCCTTTGCCCAAATCGACACTGCGCACTTTTAGATAATCGCCATGCTCAATTTTGGTTACATAGAGCCCGCTTTTGCTGTCGCCGGCTGTTTTCAGCCCTTCGCTCCAGGCAATGGTTTCGGCTTCGACCCTCTTAAAGGGGTTCAACGAGCCTACACTTTTTGTAACGCCCTCTTTGGTGGGCACAATCAGCGGAATGGTACCATCGGCATTATAGGTGAATTGCTCCACGCTTACCGAACGTTTAAATCCTTGACCTTTCGACAAACTTTGGTCGTGATAGAAGAGATAGGAGTTGCCTTTGTAATCGATGATGCCGGCATGGTTGGTAAAGGCCAGCTGAGGTGCGCGTTCCATGATGAACCCTTTGAAGCTCCAGGGACCCTGGGGCGAAGTGGCCGTTGAGTAGGCAATGTACTCCGGAATGCCCGAAGCCGCGTAGACCATATAAAAGAGGTTATTGCGCTGGTAGAACCAGGGGCCTTCGGTGTAAGTGGTTCCGGGTCTCCCTTCGCGGCCGGGTTTCGACCCAAAGGCCTCAGGGGTCATCTCGACCGTTACAATCCCATTGTCGCCAATGCTTTTGTCGTACGAAATCATATCGTCGTTCAGCTTAACGTACCACAATTGGGGATTGCCCCAATAGAGCCACGCCTGCCCTTTGTTGTCTATGGCAACGGTGGGGTCGATATCCTGCCAAACATGATTACTATCTACCAGCCTTTTCCCGATGGGATCGGTAAAGGGGCCGGTGGGCGAATCGGAAACCAGGACAGCGAGCCCCTCGCCATGAATGGGCACATAGAGATAGAACTTGCCGTTACGTGCAATACATTGGGGCGCCCACGCGCCGTTGGTTTTGTCCATCCATTTGAAACTCTTCAGCGAGGCCACTGCGCCATGATCGGTCCAGTTTACCATATCGGTAGAAGAGTAGCAGCGCCAATCGTACATAGTGAAAAAGTTGTTCACCGTAGAGTCCTCATCGTGCGAAGTGTAAACATAGACCGTTTCATTGTGCACCATGGGCGCAGGATCGGCGGTAAAATAGGTTTGTACAATGGGGTTTTGGGCGTTTACGTTAGTGAAGCCTGCCAGCAAAACCATGAGAAAGAAGGCGGTAGTTGTAAAAGTTTGTTTCATATTCTTGAATTGAGAAATTTAGTAATGTTAGGAAAAATTTCTCAAAATCACAAAACCTTATAGAGCCCTATGATAACATAAGGTTCCTCGGCATGCTTGATTTTTTGTATTCCGTACGTATGATAATTATTTTTTTTGTAAGTTTACGCTAT
>JBFWIG010000020.1:0-14237 GCA_050256115.1 Bacteroidales bacterium
CTGTTTCAGACGCAGGAGGCATTTCGGGCCACTCTATACAGTATAGGCGACGGGGTAATTACCACTAATCTTGAGGGTAAGGTCCAACAGATGAATCCCGTTGCGGAAGCGCTTACCGGCTGGTCGGAGCCCGAGGCCCGGGGGAGAGTATTGGAGGAGATATTTTCGATTATAGATGAAACATCGCGTAAAAAGGCAGATAGTCCTGCTTCCCGGGTGCTGGCAGAGGGAAAAGTTGTAGGATTGGCAAATCATACGCTTCTATTGTCGCGCGATGGCAGAGAGATACCCATCGACGATAGCGGTGCGCCTATACGCGACCAAGAGGGTAAAACGCAGGGGGTTGTGCTAATCTTCAGAGATCGGGCAGAAGAGCGTGCCCGACAACGCCTGATAGAGATTCGGTTGCAGCTCTTTGAAGGGGCCGCAACCCTTTCTCTAAAGGAGCTCTTTTGCCGGACGCTCCAGGATATCGCCTCGTTAACAAACAGTTCGCTTGCATTCTTTCAACGCTATTCGCCTTCGGGTCAACCCCTCGAACGGTTTCGTTCCGACGGATGCCATAGTGCAGCTCCTGTAACCGACAACTGCAATCTCTTACGGGAATTACTCTCCTGGGAACCATTGGTGCTTGCTCTTAAACAGGGAAAGCCACTGATAGAGAACAGTTACAACAATCCTTTGCATGCTTTGGACCAACCCAACATATCGCGCATTCTGGCTGTTCCCGTAATTCGAAATCAGGTTACAGTGGGGAGTTTATTGCTCTGTAATAAATCTGAAAACTATACAACTCTCGACCAATCACTGGTCTCCTTTCTGTCCGACACCCTCTTTGAGACCGCAGAAAGAGTGCGCCAGGAGGAGGTTTTGCGTGAGAGCGAAGCCAAACATCGGAAACTGATTGAACAGATGCAGTTGGGATTGGCGCTTCATGAGATGATTGTCGATGAAGCCGGCCAACCGGTCGATTACCGTTTCTTGGAGGTTAACCGAAGTTTCGAAAGGATCACTACGCTCAAAGGTGAGGAGATTGTGGGTCATACCGTATTGGAGCTGCTGCCGGATACCGAAAAGAGTTGGATTGAACGCTACGGAAAGGTGGTGCAGAGCGGAGAACCCGTGGCTTTTGAGGATTATTCTGCGTCGCTCGGCAGGTTCTATAACGTGATTGCCTATCGCTACCGCTCCAACGAATTTGCGGTAATTGTGGAGGATATCACCCAAAGAAAGGAGATGGAGATTACGCTCAGAGAGAGCGAGGAGCGATATCGGCTTATCATGGACAACAGCCTCGATGCCATTCTTCTCACCCGTCCCGATGGGACCATTCTGGCTGCCAATCGGGCTGCCTGCGGGATGTTTCGGATGAGCGAAGCGGAGATTTGCGCGGCCGGTCGCAAAGGAATTGTTGATATGACCGATGCCCGATTGCCCGGGATGATACGTACCCGCGAAAAGGAGGGGAGGGTCCAGGGCGAACTCAATTTTGTACGCAAAGGGGGAGCCGTTTTTCCTACCGCCGTCTCCTCTTCGCTCTTTCAAAACAGCAAAGGAGAGCTCTTTACCAGTATGACCATCCGCGACCTGACACAGGAGAAGGCGGCAATCGCAGCCTTGCATTCCAGCAGGCAGCAGTACAAAGAGCTGATCGACGGCATGAGCGAAACTGTGTGGGTGATTGGTTTCGACGGGAAGCTGATTGAGGTGAATAATATGGCCGTTTCCACACTGGGTTATTCTAAAGAGGAGCTTCTGGAAATTGGGCTTTTTGGCATTGATGCTTCGCTTAAAGAGGAGGATATTCGCCATTTGGCTACAACCATGGAGGCCGACAAGCTCCAGATATTCGAAACCTCGCACAAGACCAAATCGGGCAGAATCATCCCGGTTGAGATCTACTCCAGTTTGGTAAATTACAAGGGCGAAAAGGCGATTCTGAGTATTGCACGCGATATTACTGTGCGCAAGAAAATGGAGGAGGAACTTCGCGAACAGGGCGAGACGATCCGACTTTTGTTCGACTCTACCGCAGAGGGAATTTTTGGCATCGACGAAGATGGCAACTGCACATTTTGTAACAATGCCGCTCTTACGATGTTAGGGCATAGCAACCGATCTGACATTATTGGAAGAAATCTTCATGCATTGATACATCACACACACATCGATGGATCGCATGCACCCCAAGCCGATTGTGCCGTACGAACCGCCTTTCTATCCGGGAAAGGGATTCATCTGGCAGAAGAGTGGCTCTGGAAGAAGAGTGGCGATCCCTTTCCCGTTGAGTTGTGGTCGCACCCCATCTTTCGCGATAAGCAAGTGATAGGTTCGGTGGTTACCTTTATTGATATCACCCAAAGAATAGAGGACGAGAATGTGAAACAAATTCTCTACAAGATAGCCAGAACCTCTTCAACTACAAAGGCTTTAGAAGATCTGTTGATTGTGGTTAGGGAGGAGTTAAGCCGGGTGCTCGAGACCACCAACTTCTATGTAGCCATGCTCACTCCCGATAAGCAGCAATTGCGTAAGGTGTTCTTTACCAACGAAAAAATCGATCTTGAGCAGTGGAGCGTCAAAGAGTCCCTTTCGGGGCAGGTTATTTTGCAAAAGCAATCTATTTTATTGAGAGGTGAGGAGGAGCGGATCCGATTTGCGAGGAAGCATCGGGTAACACTCTCCGTTACACCCGCCTTATGCTGGTTGGGAGTGCCGATAATGGTAGAAGAGGAGCCTCGTGGCGTATTGGTGGTGCAAAGTTACGAGCATAGGGATGCCTATAACAAACAGCATCTTATGTTACTTGAGACAATCGCACACGAATTGGCTATCGTATTCCAGCGAAAAGCGATGATTCAAGACCTGATCGAGGCCAAAGAGAAGGCAGAGGAGAGCGACAACCTAAAGTCGGCCTTTCTGGCCAATATGAGCCACGAAATCCGAACGCCTATGAATGCTATTCTCGGGTTTCTGAGTCTGCTCGAAGAGCCCGATTTAGATGAGGCCAATCGGATAGAGTATATTGAGATTGTAAATAAAAGCGGCAAACGACTTCTCGATACCATCAACGACATTATTGAAATCTCGAAGATTGAGGCCTGCCAGCTTGATCTCCACCCGGAGCCGATAAACTTGCACGAAGTGATGCAATACCTTTACGACCTCTTTAAGCTACAAACCGCCGAAAAGGGCGTTCGCTACACCATACATCCAATACAGACACCCGAAATCATTCTCACCGACAAAACCAAACTGGAGGGCATCTTAACCAACTTGATTAAAAATGCCATTAAGTTCACTACACAGGGTTCTATCGATGTGGGCTGCTCGCTCGAAGGCGAGTGGCTTAACTTTTATGTAAAAGATACCGGCAGGGGTATCTCAAAAGAGAAGCTAAATGCGGTTTTTGAGCGTTTTGTGCAAGCAGATATTCAGATTTCGAGACCCTACGAAGGTTCAGGATTGGGATTAGCCATAGTAAAAGGCTATATCGACTCTCTGGGCGGGAAAATCCGGGTTGAGTCGGAAGAGGATCGCGGCAGCACCTTCTATTTCTCCATTCCCTACCTTGCTGAGGCTTGACAGGCACAGCGACAGACCCTTCCTTACAAAATAAATTCTATCTTTGGAGCCTATAAAATTGGTGGTATGTCTTTTTTTACGTTTTTCTCGAAAGAAAATAAGGAGGTTCTGAATAAAGGTCTCGAAAAGAGTAAGGAGACACTCTTCTCGCGAATCTCGAAAGCCATTGCCGGAAAGTCGAAAGTCGATGACGAAGTGCTCGATAATCTGGAAGAGACCCTTATTGCTTCGGATGTTGGCGTTGAGACCACTCTGCGAATTATTGAACGTATAGAACAACGGGTGGCCAAAGAGAAATATTTGGGTACCGACGAGTTACACCGAATGTTGAAAGAGGAGATTGCTGCACTGCTGGAAGATAATCATACCACCGATGCCGAAGGATTCGCAGCTATTCCCACCCAAAGACCCTATGTAATTATGGTAGTTGGTGTTAATGGGGTAGGAAAAACCACCACCATTGGTAAGTTAGCCCACAACTTCAGGCAAGCCGGATTAAAAGTGGTGCTGGGAGCTGCCGACACCTTTCGTGCTGCGGCTATCGATCAACTGGTAATCTGGTCGGAACGAAGTGGTGCTGAGATTATTAAGCAGCAAATGGGATCCGATCCGGCTTCTGTTGCCTTCGATACTGTCAGTTCGGCTAAGGCTTCGGGAGCAGATGTGGTGTTGATCGATACGGCCGGTCGATTGCACAATAAGGTGAACCTGATGAACGAACTCACCAAGATAAAAAGTGTAATGCAAAAGGTTATCCCCGACGCCCCTCACGAGGTGCTGTTGGTGCTCGACGGGAGTACCGGACAGAATGCTTTCGAACAGGCTAAGCAGTTTACAAAAGCAACGCAGGTTACAGCACTGGCCTTAACAAAGCTCGACGGAACGGCTAAAGGAGGTGTAGTGATTGGGATTTCCGATCAATTTAAAATCCCTGTAAAATACATTGGAGTAGGGGAGAAGCCTGCAGATTTGCAGGTCTTTAATCGCTATGAGTTTGTTGATTCGCTCTTTTCCGCATCGTCCAGATAGATCATTGCTCTGATTGATGAACCGACCCGATATTCAGGTAATCACTATGGGATGCTCTAAGAATCTTGTCGATTCGGAGCGTTTGTTGGCACAGCTTTCGCATGCCGGATTAAATGTATGTCACGATGCCGATCGTATTGATCAAGCTCCCATTGTGTTGATTAATACCTGCGGTTTTATTGGCGATGCCAAAGAGGAGTCGATCGAGATGATACTCCGATGCACCGGAGCAAAAGAGTCTGGACTAATAGAGAAGGTGTTGGTTATGGGATGTCTTTCGGAACGCTATCTCGACGAATTGACGCAGGAGATTCCGGAAGTAGACGCTTTCTTTGGGGTAACCAACATAGATCAGCTTCTTCTCTATCTGGGAATTACCTACAATCCCGACCTTTCGGTCTCCAGATATCTTACCACCCCGTCGCATTATGCATTTTTAAAAATCGCCGAAGGGTGTAACAGAGGATGTGCCTTTTGCGCCATACCGGCCATTCGGGGCGGCTATCGATCCGACCCGATAGAAAAGTTGGTGTGCGAAGCCGAAGGAGTTGCTGCCTCGGGAGCGAAAGAGCTGCTACTGATAGCGCAAGATCTTACGCACTACGGAACCGATTTTGGGCAAAAGGCAATGCTTCCGCAGCTAATCGAACGGCTCTTGCAAATTGAATCGTTAGAATGGATTCGACTTCACTACACCTATCCGGTGGGATTTCCCTTCGAAATTCTGCGCCTGATGCGCGAAAATCCTCGGATTTGCAACTATCTCGATATCCCTTTTCAGCATATCAGCAACCGGATGCTGCGTAGAATGCGTCGGGGAATTACTGCCGAGAAGAGCATGGCGCTCATAGCGCGTATAAGAGAGGAGGTTCCCGGCATCTGCCTGCGAACCACGCTATTGGTAGGGTTTCCCGGCGAAACGGAAGAGGATTTCCAGGAGCTGATGCAATTTGTGCAGACCGTCCGGTTTGACCGTTTGGGTGTATTTGCCTATTCGCACGAAGAGGGTACCTGGGCTGCCAATCACTATACCGACGATGTTCCGGATTCTGTAAAGCAGGCCAGAGTAGAGGCTCTCATGCAGCTGCAACAGGATATCTCGGCCTCGCTCAACGCGCAAAAGGAGGGAAGTGAACGTAAAGTGATTATCGACCGATACGATACAGACTACTGGTATGGACGAACCGAAGGCGATTCGCCCGAAGTGGATCAGGAGGTGCTGATTTCTCGAAAAGAGGCGCCCCATTTTTCAGTAGGCAGTTTCGAACAGGTTCTCATTGAAACGAGCGGCGAATTCGAGCTCTATGCTAAGCCTGTAAAACCGCATAATAGCACCAGATGAAACAGTTTATCAGAATATTGCAACGATTTTTGCCGCCCTACAAGCGTTATCTTTTTCTGAGCGTTGGGTTCAATTTGCTTTCGGCTGTATTGAATGTCTTCCAGTTTGCCTTTATTATGCCCATCCTGGAGATTCTCTTTAAACTCGAGACAAAAAGTTATGACTATATGTCGTTTGCCGATGCACCTGCCACATTGCAGGGCATGGCCGAGGTGGTAAAAAATAACTTCTATTGGTTTTTTACGCAGTTAATCGAAACCCGGGGCGAACAATATACCCTCTTTCTGCTCGGAGCGGTGCTGGTAGCCATCACGCTTCTGAAAACCGGCACCTATTATCTCGGGTCGTTCTTTGTGATTCCCATCCGTACCGGTGTGGTGAGAGATATTAGAAACCGTCTCTTTCACAAGATTTTATCGTTACCGCTCAGCTTCTTCTCGGAAGAGAGGAAGGGCGATATTATTGCCCGAATGTCGGGCGACGTAAATGAGGTAGAGCACTCTGTGATGAATTCGCTCGATATGCTCTTTAAGAACCCCGTGCTCATCCTGATCTATTTCACCACCATGATGCTGATTAGCTGGCAGCTGACCCTCTTTGTGTTGCTTCTTCTTCCCTTTAGCGGATATCTGATGGGAACGGTTGGTAAAAAGCTGAAGAAGAAATCATTAGCCGGACAGCAACAGTGGTCTGACCTTATGTCGCAAACCGAAGAGACCCTGGGAGGATTGCGCATAGTTAAAGCTTTCAATGCCCAGCAAAAAATGATGGCCCGGTTTCGAAAGACCAACGAAAAGTTCCGCCGCACCACTAACCGCATTAACCGACGTCAGCAGCTGGCTCACCCCATGAGCGAGTTTTTGGGTACTGCCACCATTGCCGTAGTGTTGTGGTATGGCGGTTCTCTGATCTTGGGCGATAATGCTACTATCTCGGCCTCTCTCTTTATCTATTATCTGGTGGTTTTTTATAGCATACTGAATCCGGCAAAAGAGTTTTCTAAAGCCTCTTATGCCATTCAGAAGGGGCTGGCTTCGATGGAGCGCATCGATAAGATTCTGTTGGCCCAAAACTCTCTGCCAGAACCTATTAATCCTGTTGCGCTGTCGCAATTCAAGAGCCGGATCGAGTTCAGGAATGTATGGTTTAAGTATCAGAACGACTGGGTTCTTAAAAATATAAACCTAACCATTCCCAAAGGAAAAACGGTTGCACTTGTGGGGCAGTCGGGCTCGGGAAAATCGACACTTGTAGATCTTTTGTCTCGCTTTTACGATACTACCGAAGGGTCGATCCTGATAGACGGAACAGATGTCAGAGAGATCGTCTCGTCCGATTTGCGAGCCGTTATGGGGAATGTTAATCAGGAGGCCATTTTGTTTAATGATAGCTTCTTTAATAACATTGCTTTTGGCGTAGACCAGGCCACACTGAATCAGGTAGAGGAGGCAGCTCGCATTGCCAATGCGCACGATTTCATTGCTGCCACCGAACTGGGGTATGAATCGTTGGTAGGCGACAGGGGCGGCAAATTATCCGGAGGCCAACGGCAGAGAATCAGCATTGCTCGTGCTGTGTTGAAGAATCCTCCCATTCTGATTCTCGACGAAGCCACCTCTGCCCTCGATACCGAATCGGAAAGGTTGGTGCAAGACGCTCTCGATAATCTGATGCAAAACCGTACAACCGTGGCCATTGCCCATAGATTGAGCACCATTCGGAAGGCCGATCTGATTTGCGTATTGCACGAAGGGGAGATCGTAGAGCGGGGAGGCCACGAAGAGTTGTTGGCGCTCAACGGCATCTACAAGAAATTGTGGGAGATGCAGGCCTTTTAAGCGTTATACCGTTATACTATCATTATTCATCCTGTTTGGCGATATGCCCAAGCAACGCCACCAGTAAACGGTAAAACTTGTCTACACTGCGAATATGTAACCGCTCATCGGGCGAATGGACATCTCGCAACGTAGGGCCAAAAGAGATCATATCGAGCATGGGATATTTCTCCAGAAAGAGCCCACACTCCAATCCGGCATGTATCGCCCTTACCTTTGGTTCTTGCCCGAAAAGTTTGCAATAGCTCGTTTTTGCGGCACTTAACAGCTGCGAAGAGGGGTTTGGCTCCCAGCCCGGATACCCTTCGCCGGAAACAGCAACCGCTCCGCCAATTTCAAAGAGCCCCTTAATACGCGCAGCCATCTCCCGCTTATCCTTCTCGATAAAACTACGCTGGCTGGTGGCTACAAGAAAGCGGAGCGGCACCTCCATTTTTACCGAAGCGAGATTGGTGGAGGTCTCAACTGTATCTTCCATGGTCTCGCTCCAGGCAATTACACCATTCGGGCAACCTGCCAACGACTCAAGGATACCTCTTACCGTGTTGGAATCGGCTGCCAGCTGAGGGGTGGGTTGGTCGGTTACCAGCCATGTCAACCCGCGATCTTCCGGTAACAAAGCGGCTTCACGTGCAAAGAAATCAGAAAGGAACGTCTCCACAACAACCTCTGTTCCCCTCTCAGTAACGATAACAGCAGTTGCCTCACGGGGAATGGCATTTCGCAGATTACCCCCCTCAAAACGCGCCAAAGCAAAAGGAACCCTCGGTAAAAGAGCCAACAGTGCCGAGCTGAGAATTTGAATAGCATTGCCACGACCCCGGTGAATATCATCGCCCGAATGACCTCCCTTCAGCCCCGACAGAGCAACTCTGTATGCCTTTGGCAACCCGGTTACGTCAATAGGGATAGCCGTAAAAGTAGCGGTGGTATCTATGCCACCGGCACATCCGATAAAGAGCTCTCCCTCATCTTCCGAATCGAGATTAATCAACATCGATGCCGACAGAAAATTTCCGGAAAGGGCAAATGCTCCAGTCAGACCCGACTCCTCATCTACCGTAAATAGCGCCTCCAGCCTGCCATGCGTGGCCTCTTTATCGGCCAAAACAGCCAGAATAGCCGCCATGCCGATTCCATCGTCGGCGCCTAATGTGGTTCCATGCGCTTTTACCCACTCTCCTTCTACACGGGGAACAATCGGCTGCAAAGCAAAATCATGCTCCACATAACTGTGCTTTTCACACACCATATCCACATGCGCCTGAAGCGCAACCACAGGTGCATTTTCGTACCCGGGAGTGGCCGGTTTGTCGATTCGCAGATTTCCGGCCGCATCGCTCTGAAAAGAGAGGTTGTGCTGCCCGGCAAAGGCTTTAAGCCAGGATAGAATCTGCTCTTCCTGTTTAGAAGGGCGGGGAATGGTGCATATCTGACCGAAATAGTGCCAGACAGAAGCTGGTTGGAGTTGGGATAGTGGCATAACAACAGAAATGGGATTGCGTGGTACAAAGGTGGGCAATTATTCGTTTGCAGGGGTAATCTCTACCTTTTTTTATGTAGGTTTGCGAAGGGTTACAAATGGCTTCTGCTATGAATGTAGATAAGATTATGCTGGGCCTGGAGCGCAGGAATCCGGGTGAGATTGAGTTCTTCCAGGCAGTTCGGGAGGTACTGGAGTCGATTGAGGATGTCTATAACGAGAATCCGCAATTCGAAACGGCTAATGTGATAGAGCGACTTATTGAGCCCGACAGGGTATCTCTTTTCAAGATACCCTGGATAGATGATGATGGCGTGGTTCACGTAAATCGCGGATACAGAATTCAGTTTAACAATGCCATCGGACCCTACAAAGGGGGATTGCGTTTTCACCCCAATGTCAATTTAAGTGTGCTTAAGTTCCTTGGCTTTGTGCAGATCCTCAAAAACAGCCTTACCAGTCTTCCCCTGGGCGGTGCTATGGGAGGAGCCGATTTTGACCCCAAAGGAAAATCACCGAATGAGATAATGCGTTTTTGCCAGGGATATATGTTGGAATTGTGGAAGTTAATTGGTCCGCAAACCGATGTTCCGGGCGGCGATATCGGTGTAGGCACGCGCGAAATCGGTTATCTCTACGGAATGTACAAAAAGTTATCGGGCCAACACGATGGCGTTCTTACAGGGAAAGGACTCTCTTGGGGAGGCAGCCTGATTCGTCAGGAGGCGCCCGGTTTTGGAGGGGTCTATTTTGTCAGGGAGGTACTGCATCGACAGAACGATACGCTACAAGGGAAAACACTCGCAATATCGGGCTTTGGCACCGTTGCCTGGGGTGTGGCAAAAAAGGCTTCAGAACTGGGTGCCAGGGTGGTTACCATCTCCGGACCCGACGGCTATATCTACGACCCGGAGGGCATTACCGGCGAAAAAATCGATTATATGCTCGAACTTCGTGCCAGTAATGAAGATATTGTTAAGCCCTTTTCGTACGAATTCCCCACGGCCGAATATCACCCCGATAAGAGACCCTGGGAGGTGGCCTGCGATATTGCCATGCCCTGTGCTACCCAAAACGAACTGAATGAAGAGGATGCTGCCAGACTAGTGGCAAACGGATGCAAATTTGTGTGCGAAATTGCCAATATGCCCTGCACTTCGGAGGCGATAGCTCTTTTTCAGGGAAATGGGGTGACCTTTGTTCCGGGAAAGGCAGCCAATGCCGGTGGCGTTGCTGTATCCGGCCTGGAGATGAGTCAAAACGCTATGAAGTTGAGTTGGTCTCGTTCCGAAATAGATGCCCACTTAAGCCGGATTATGAAAGATATTCACGACTCTTGCGTAAAATACGGGTTGCGTACCGACGGGTCGGTAGATTATCTAAGAGGAGCTAATGTATCTGGTTTTCTAAAGATTGCAGGTGCAATGGTAGATCACGGAGTGATCTGATTGTCAGAATCGGCCTCTTTTTCCTCATGCGTGTAGCGGGCAAGCAGTTGCTGAAATTCTCTTTCTCTGCCTGGCATTTGACGCAACTTGTACAAATGACTGATTTGTCGGATGAGGAGTTCTATCATTACCGGAAAGGGGGTAGGTTCGAATAGAAGCGGACGGGGTTCTATTTTATGTGTCTCCATAAATCGCAGAATTTCTGATTGTTCTAATACAATACCCCTGCGCAGGGGGTATATGTAAAAGAGAACATTTGCCGCTGCAGTACTATCGGCCGGCTCATCGTTGTCCATATAGGCCAAAAGAAATGCACCTCCCGGTAGGATGACAGATTTCAGGGGGATATGGAGACGCTGAGCCAGGGTTTGGTAAAGAATCCCGATAAGGAGCTCATCGCCTTTTTTTCTTTCGAGCACCCTGTGCAGAAAGAAATCATCTGGATGTCTGTGCGGGGTAAGGTGGCCCTGCATCAAATATTTGCCAAAAAAGATGCGGTTCAAAATCAAGGTTTTCTCAATGGCTGTCTGATCCGGATGGGTTTCAATCCATAAGTCGGCCATTATTCGTTCTATTCTTGCCAGTATGGTGTTGAACGATATCTCCGGGAAAACCACCCGGCTCACCAGGTATGCACCGGCCAATGCATCCTGCGGAACACTCCTTTTCCACGCCAACAGCTCTTCTGCAATGGCTCCAATCCGAATAGCCGATATGATCTCTCCAATCTTATCATGCTGTTCGAGCGATTCGGCCAAGCCTTGATGTAACTCCAAGAACCCCAGGATAGGTTCGCCTTCCAGCAATAACTTATTATACACAACCTTACAAACGCGCGGATCGGGATCGTCGAGCAATGTAAGCATAGCTTTCCAGCTATTTTCCTGTTGATGGGTTCTAATCTCCATGGGAGCGCTGAAACAGTTCTTTCTGCAAAGATAGGCAAATAGGGGAAGGGAGCCAATCAGAAGCGGTTATGATGAAGAAACGGCATTGGCTAAATTATGTGTACTTTTGCAAAAACAGAATACAATGAAGGCACTTCTCGGGCTTACATTAGCCGATCTGCAGGCTCTGTGTAAAGAACGGAATTATCCCGGATACACGGCCCGGCAGCTTGCTGAATGGCTCTATAAAAAGCAGGTTACAGAAATCGATGCCATGACCAATCTCTCGGTGGCTGTGCGGAAAGCGCTGTCGGAGACCTATCATGTGGGCAGAAGCGCACCTGAAAATGTGATGGTTTCGACCGACGGAACCAAAAAGTATCTCTTCCCTGCCGGGACCACCCACTGTGTGGAGAGTGCCTGGATTCCCTCACCCAACCGAAATACGCTCTGCATCTCATCGCAGGTGGGATGCCGTATGGGATGCAGTTTTTGTATGACTGCCCGTCAGGGCTTTCAGAAACATCTGCCCGCCGGAGAGATCATCAACCAGATTAGCAGTCTGCCTGAACGGGATGGATTAACCAACGTGGTCTATATGGGAATGGGCGAACCGCTCGATAATCCGGACGCCGTTATGAAAAGCCTGGAGATTCTTACGGCCGATTGGGGCTTTGGTTGGTCGCCCTCTCGCATAACCGTATCGACCATCGGTGTTATTCCTGCCCTTTCCCGATTTTTACGCGAGAGCCGTTGTCACCTTGCTATCAGCCTCCACTCGCCATTCAGCGAAGAACGACGTGAATTGATGCCAATGCAGAAAGCCTATCCGCTCGAAGAGCTGATACCTATATTGCGATCGTTCGATTTTGGATTACAAAGGAGAGTGTCGTTCGAATACATTCTTTTTGGCGGCGTTAACGACTCTCCCCGACACGCAAAAGCCCTGGCGAATCTCATCAAAGGGATGAATGCCCGGGTAAATTTGATCCATTTTCACCCTATCCCCAATTCACCTTTGGTGCCTGCGCAAGAGAAAGAGATGCTGGCTTTTCAGAAAACACTTTCAGAAAATCGGATCATTGCCACGATTCGTTCGTCGAGAGGCCTCGATATTATGGCTGCCTGCGGCATGTTATCCACAAAACACGCCTTGAAGCAGGATTAACTTTTCCGCCCTTTCGGCGGAGCCATCTGCTTAAGCAACCCATTTAACTCTTTGGTTATATTATCTATCTGCTTATGCAGATTAGTGTTGACATCCGAATAACCGGTAGTGTCGGAAGGCGCCGAGTCCATTACATTTGTTTCGTCGCAATCAAACCAGAATGTGATAGGGAGCTGAAGAAGCCGTGAAATCGACTCGAGTACCTCTACCCGCATCGATCGGTTTCGGATCATCTGATGAAAGCCCTGCTCACTAATACCTAAATCTTTGCAGAACTCTTTAATCTCTATGCCCCGCTGAGTCAACTCCAATTTGATTTTCCCGTAATTCATATCTTTTGACCTCGATAATGAAATAAATTCATCATTACGCTTGCGATACACGAAATGGATATTTAGCTTTGTTGCATTAAGCTACGAATTATTGCAGGATGTTCAAAGGGATTGAGATAATTTGGTGTGAGAAACAAACCGACAAAGGGAAAGTGTCGCTCTACGAGTTGGCAGAGCTCCTTCACCAAACCGGAATGGGATCGGCCATAGAGATTTACCACCGCTACGGGAAGCAGCGTTGTTCTCTCCGCGCATTACGATGTTGTCTCGAAAAGATGGTGGTTGCACGATGGTTGGCAAAAAGCAGGGTAAACCAAATAGATTATTATCGATTAATCGTGCCGCTTAACGCTTTTAGCTTGCCAATAACTTCAGAATCCCGGAAAATAGAGAAAAAAAAGGGTGGCCATACGGCACACCCTTGTGATAAAACTTTACGTTGAGAGATATTACGATTTCACCGCTTTCACCACGGCTTCGAAAGCCTGAGGATGGTTAAAAGCAAGATCGGCAAGGGCTTTGCGATTAAGTGCAATCCCTTTCTTATTGAGTTTTCCCATAAATTCGGAATAGGAGATGTCGTATGGACGGACAGCAGCGTTGATACGCTGAATCCACAAGGCCCGGAAGGATCTCTTTTTAACGCGACGATCGCGATAGGCATATTGCAAACCCTTTTCGAGGGTGTTTTTTGCAACAGTCCAGACATTGCGGCGGGCAAGGAAGTTACCTTTTGTTAAGCGAAGCAGTTTTTTGCGACGTGCTCTTGAAGCTACTGAATTTACTGATCTTGGCATAATGTTCTGATTTTTGAATGATTAGCGGCTTATCAGGCTCTTTTGGCTAAGGCATTCTGTGAATACTTAAATTACGGCTAACAACTATTTCATTGCCAGCATGAGTCTTACATTTTTCAGGTCGGTATCTTTTACCAGACCGGAAGAGGCAAGAATCCTTTTTCTTTTGGTCGATTTTTTAGTCAGGATGTGGCTGTGAAAAGCGTGTTTGCGTTTCACTTTTCCTGTTCCGGTGAGCACGAATCTCTTCTTTGCTCCCGAGGTAGTCTTCATTTTTGGCATCTCTCTGATAAAATTTATTGGGGGTTAATAAAAATCTTACGGCTTT
>JBFWIG010000021.1:0-14006 GCA_050256115.1 Bacteroidales bacterium
AGTGAGGATATAACGGTTTTTGAGTTGGATCCAGTGGTTTTTGATTATCGGGGTATCAATCTCTTCGGGGGGGCTTCGAAAGAGTAGATTCTCCTGCGAATCCTCGTATAGTTGCGAACGATTGTTCTCGAATTCGGACTCCCGGCGCGTGTATTCACCATTGCGGTTGTCGGGATAAGAATGTTCTGACGCGGAGAGGAAGGGGTTGTAAAAGGGATCTATATCTACCTGAGGAGGAGTGATCGGGGTTCCGGGACGAAGTACCGGGATCTCGACAGTGGTATCCTCCTCAAAGTCGATAGAGGGTATGATATTAAATTTACCCAGAGCAGCTCTGACCGCAGCATACATGATCTGGAAAACGGGCTGTTCGTGTTCGAATTTTACTTCGGTTTTGGTAGGATGGATATTCACATCGAGGGCTTCGGGATCGACATCCAGGTAGAGAAAATAGGTGGGGTAGAGCTCCTGGCCCAACAACTCATCGTAGGCTCGTGTAACGGCTTTATGCAGAAACGGCGATCGCACGAATCGGCCATTCACAAAAAAGAACTGTTCGCCAGAACTTTTTTTGGCATATTCGGGTTTTGATATGAATCCGGAAATTTTCACCACCTGTGTATCGGCATTTACAGGTACCAGATTGGCGTTAATCTGCTTCCCAAACAGCTGAACAATACGTTGACGGTAGTTGGACGCAGGAAGATGGTAAATCTCCTGTTGATTGTGATGGAGAGAAAAGGCAATTTCCGGATGCGTCAGGGCTACCCGCTGAAATTCGTTGATGATATGTTTGAGTTCGGTAGCATTTCCTTTCAGAAAGCGTCGTCGGGCAGGGGTGTTGTAAAAGAGGTTTTTAACCGAGATTTGTGTCCCGGTGGGGCAGTGAACCGGTTCGGCCGGACTGGCCACAGAGGCGGCAACGCGGATTTGTACTCCCAGCTCATCCTCCTGACGTCGGCTCTCCATAATCACTTCCGAAACGGAGGCAATGGAGGGGAGCGCCTCTCCTCTGAACCCAAAGGTGTGTAACGAGAAGAGATCGGCCGCCTCGCGGATTTTTGAGGTGGCATGCCTCTCGAACGACAATCGGGCATCTTCGCCCGACATCCCGCATCCATTGTCGATTACCTGGATCAGATTTTTCCCTGCTTCGCGCAAAACCAGAGAGATAGAGAACGCACCGGCATCGACCGAATTTTCGAGTAGCTCTTTCACCACCGATGCCGGACGCTGTACAACCTCCCCGGCCGCAATTTGATTGGCAACCGATTCGGGAAGAAGTTGGATGAAATGGCTCATGTTACATTTTCAGGAGAAGGTAGGCCAACAGCCCAAGAAAGACAATCAATAAATAGAGGCGGATACTCGAGGTCCCTTTTTTGGGTTTGTAGGAGGTCCGATGCACGGAGGAGTGCAAAAAACCCGGTTTCATTTTCGGCCTTTCCCGACCGGAATGGTTGTTGTTTTCCTCTGTCATTTCCCGGTCGATCCGCTCTTTAACCTCTTTAAATTTCTCTGTGGCCGGATCGTAAAAACGCGGTTTATAAGAAAACTGGCGAGGTTTGGGCGAATTGTAGAAACTTGACAGTCCCATGGTAGTAGGCGTTAAATTTTTACAAATTTAGGCTTTTAAAACGATCTCGTAATGCATATGATTCTTTTTGGCTAATTTTACTACCCAAACAGAGGCTCCATGAATCGCTCCTTATACCTGTGGATTAATCTCTTCTTAGTTTTTTCGGCGCTCGCATCCTGTGTCTCGCCCGAAGCCAAATTCAGGCAGCGTACCATTGCCGGGAATGAGGCTCACGCAGTTATGCCATCGCAGGTGCAACTTCTCCCCGGCCCCTTCTTAACGGCCCGCGAGTTGGATATGCAGCTGCTTTTGCGGCTTGAACCCGATCGGCTTCTTCATCGGTTCCGTCGCAACGCCGGATTAGAGCCATTGGGGGCTCTATACGGGGGCTGGGAATCGGAAGAGCTTCCGGGTCACTCTCTGGGCCACTATCTCTCTGCTTGTTCTATGATGTATGCGGCCACCGCCGACTTGCGCTTTAAAAAGCGGGTCGATTACATTGTCGATCAGCTATATATCTGTCAGAAGGCTCGCGAAACCGGATATCTGGGTGCCATTCCCGGCGAAGACCAGGCTTTTGAGGAGCTGGCCGGAGGAGAGATTCGGGTTTCAAAATCGGAGCTTAACGGAATCAGGATGCCATGGTACACCTTCCATAAGCTACTCTCGGGGCTGACCGATGCCTATGTATATGCCGATAACCGAAAAGCCAAATTCATTGCGACAAGAATGGGAGATTGGGCTGTGAAGAGGCTGGATAATCTATCGGAGGAGTCGTTTCAAAAGATGCTGGTGTGCGAACATGGTGGGATGAACGAGGCTTTAGCCAATCTATATGCGCTCACAGGGAAAAAGCGCTTCTGGTTTCTCTCCTTCCGGTTTAATCAAAAAACGGTTCTCAACCCCCTCCGCGAAGGCCGTGACGAGTTGAACGGGCAGAATGCTAACGGACAGATTCCCCTTATTTTAGGCTGTGCGCGGCAGTATGAGATAACCGGATCGGAGCAGGAGAAGCGTCTTTCGCTCTTCTTCTGGGAACGCGTTGTGCGCCATCACAGTTACGTGATTGGGGGGAACAGTCAGTATGAGCACTTCGGTCCGCCCGATTCGCTTTCGCAAAGGCTCAGCAACTATACCGCCGAAAGTTGTAATAGTTACAACATGCTGAAGTTGACCCGCCATCTCTTTACATGGGAGCCCCGGGTGGAATATGGCGATTATATGGAAAGGGCTCTATATAACCACATTCTGGCGGCTCAACATCCGGAAACCGGCATGTTCTGTTACTATGCCCCTCTGGCCTCCGGTTCGCAAAAGAGTTACTCCACGCGCGACTCCTCTTTCTGGTGCTGTTTTGGAACAGGCATGGAAAATGCAGCCCGTTTTACCGACAATATCTGGTTTGAAAGTGCTTCGGGGCTCTATCTGAATCTTTTTATTCCATCCCAACTCGATTGGGGCAATGGAAGGATGAAGATTCGGGTTGAAACTGCCTATCCGGAAAATGGCAAGGTCAGATTGCACTTTTCCGGGAAAAAGATGCGTAAACCGTTGATGATCCGCTATCCATCCTGGGCAGGAAAGGGTTTGCTGTTGAAAATTAACGGTGAAGAGGTGCAGTATAAGGGCGAACCGGGTTCGTTTATTACGATAGATCGTACCTGGAAAGGGGGGACAGTGGTAGATCTGGAGATTCCCATGCCGGTATACACCGAATCGATGCCCGATAATCCTTACCGGCTTGCCTTTTTCTATGGTCCGGTAGTGCTCTGCGGCGAATTGGTTAGTGAGCCACATGATGTTTCGCGCGAGATTCCGTTGCTTGTGGGCTCTCTCTCGTCGGTAAAAAGTGCGCTCGAACCGGTTACCGGCACGCCCCTGACTTTTCGGCTTCCCTCGGTTACAACACCTGGAGGTTTGTTAATGCTCCCCTTTTACCGGATGCACGATGGCCGGTATATGGTCTATTTCGATCTGATCTCTCCGCGTGAATTCGCCAGGATGAGATCTGTGCCTGCCGTTTCTATGCAATAGTAATGCGTTAACCTATGGAAAAAGATACCAAAATGGAGTCTATCCGCGCCAATTTTTTCGAGGCGAGGCGGGTGCTCGACCTCTTCCTGAACGATAGTCATGTATGGGAGATGTTTTCCGGTGCGGGTAACCTGATGGTGAAGAGGCTCTCCGAAGGCAATAAGATTATTGCTTGTGGGAATGGCGGCTCTATGTGCGATGCCATGCATTTTGCCGAGGAGCTGTCGGGGCGGTTCCGTAATGACCGCCCTCCGCTGGCCGCTATTTCTATCAGCGATCCCACTCATATCACTTGTGTAGCAAACGATTACGGTTTCGATCAGATATTTTCCAGATATGTAGAGGCCGTGGGGCGAAAGGGTGATCTGCTGCTGGCTATCAGCACGAGCGGCGATTCGCCCAATGTGGTGGCGGCTGCCATCTCGGCCAAAAAGTTGGGGATGTCGATTGTAGCACTCACCGGAAAGGGGGGTGGAAAGCTGGCCGAATTGGCCGATTTCGAGATCAGAGCCCCAAAATCGGACTTTTCCGACAGGGTGCAGGAGATCCATATCAAAGTGATTCATTCGTTGGTTCAATATGTAGAAGAGGGCCTCTTCCGATAATTTCTCACGCAATGCTGTTTAAAACCTTTGGGGGAGCTCTTCAGGGAATACGTGCAATCCGTATTGAGATTGAGGTGAATGTCACTACCGGGATAAACTATTTTTTGGTTGGGCTTCCCGATAGTGCCATAAAAGAGAGTCAGCATCGCATTGAATCGGCTCTTCAAATTTTGGGGTATCGGATTCCCGGTAAAAAGATTGTGATAAACCTTGCACCAGCCTTCATCCGCAAGGAGGGGTCGGCATACGATCTGCCTCTTTCGGTGGGCATTTTGGCGGCTTCGGAGCGGATTACGGTCCAAAACCCCGAACAGTACCTGATGATGGGAGAGCTCTCGCTCGACGGCTCTCTGAAGCCGATTCGAGGAGCCCTATCCATGGCTCTGCAGGCTCGTGATGAGGGTTGCCGTCGCTGTATATTTCCCGCGATAAATGCCAGGGAGGCTGCAGTAGCAGATGGTATCGGGGTAATGGGCGCAGAGAACCTGGCCGGAGTGATCGACATTCTTTCCGGTTCGGTGCCGTGGGAGCCGATCGATCCGAATCTGCAGGAGGCCTGGTATGATGATTTTTCCGATTTGCCCGATTTTTCTGATGTGAAGGGGCAGGAGCATGCCAAAAGGGCCATGGAGATAGCCGCCTCCGGTGGCCATAATCTGCTTATGATCGGTTCGCCCGGATCGGGTAAAACCATGATGGCCAAGTCGCTTCCCGGTATATTGCCTCCGTTAACACTCGATGAGGCCATTGAGACCACCCGTATCTATTCGGCGGCCGGTCTCCTTTCGACCCGCTCCTCTCTTATCACCCGGCGCCCCTTCAGGGCACCCCACCATACCTTGAGCGATGCTGCTTTGGCAGGAGGGGGGCAGATGCCCCGTCCGGGCGAAATTTCGCTGGCGCACAACGGGGTTTTGTTTCTCGACGAACTCCCGGAATTCCGTCGCGGCGCACTCGAAGTGTTACGACAGCCCCTCGAAGAGCGTACTATCACCTTGGCAAGAGCCCGGTTCACGGTTGATTTTCCTGCAGGGTTTATGCTTGTGGCTTCTATGAATCCTTGTCCATGTGGCTATCTTGGCCATCCTTCACGAGAGTGTCTCTGTACCTCCCATGCAGTTGGTCACTATCAGAGTCGAATTTCGGGCCCCCTTCTCGACAGAATAGATCTGCATGTGGAGGTTCCTCCCGTGAAATTCGAAAAACTGCACGCTCTCTCATCAGCCGAATCGAGCGGAGAGATCCGTAAGCGGGTGGTGGCTGCCCGTACCGTTCAGCGGCAACGCTTTTCGGCCTATCCGGCTGTCAGGAATAATGCGGCGATGGAACCCCGCCACCTTAAGCAGTTTTGTAAGCTTGAGAGAGCCGGCGATCTCCTTCTCCGGCAGGCCATGCAGACGCTGCATCTTTCGGCAAGAGCCTACAATCGGATTCTTAAACTGGCACGCACAATTGCCGATCTCGACAATTCGATGCATATAGCGGATAGTCATTTGGCCGAGGCCATCCAATACCGAAGTTTAGACCGCAATCTTCGGGGGTATGTGTAGGGTGTTGTTTTGCCGTAAGAGAGGGATCAGGCATATACGCATCTCCATGAAACCGTTTGGCGCCATCGAGGTATCCTATCCCTATCACTGTTCCGAGAAGGAGGCGCGTCGGTTTTTGGAGCAAAAAGAGGAGTGGATTGTTAAGGCCCGAAAGCGGCTCGAAAAGATAGAGTTACAGCTCACCCGTTTTGGCCCCGATACGCGATTTACAACCCGGTTTCACACCCTTTCTCTGGCCTGTAGTAGCGACGTTTCCCATTTTGTTCTGAAGCAGGGCCACCCAACCATGCATCTTCTTTACCCTCCGGGTGTTGATTTTTCTTCGGAAGAGGCGCAGCAGATTGTCCGGAAGGCAGTAATCGAGCTGCTCCGGCTGGAGGCACGCAGTTATCTGCCCCAACGGGTTGAACATTTTGCTGCCATTCATGCGCTGGTTTGCACGGGGATTACCATCAAGGAGAATCTGTCGCGATGGGGCAGTTGCTCTTCAAAGAATGCCATTCATCTTAATCTTCACCTGATGCGACTGCCCGAAATGCTCTCAGATTATGTGATTCTTCATGAACTGGCACACATTACCGAAAAAAATCACGGTGCCGCTTTTTGGCGGGTGCTTGATTCATACTGCAACGGGCAGGCCAGGGCACTCGATAAGGCGTTGAAAGCCTATAGTATTGCCATCTTTTAACAGGTCAATACCGTAGGCTTTCGATTGTATCTATGCGGGAATTGTCTGCAGCATCTTCTTCAATACCGTTTGCGCCGAAATAACCCGGTTGGCAGCTTGGGGAATCACAATGGAGTCGGGCCCGTCGAGTACGCCATCGGTTACAATCATATTTCTTCTTACCGGTAAGCAGTGCATAAACCTGGCATCACGGGTAAGAGCCATTTTGGCCTCGGAGAGGGTCCACTCCCGGTTGGTACTTAAAATCTCACCATAATGGGTATAGGAGCTCCAGTTTTTGGCATAGACAAAATCGGCCCCTTCAAGTGCTTTCTCCTGGTTGTACTCTATGGTGGCTCCCCGGGTATATTTTTCGTTGAGTTCGTATCCCTCGGGATGGGTAATCACCACTTCGTACCCTGCTGCTACTGTCCATTCAGCAAAGGAGTTGGGTACTGCATGCGGAAGGGCTCTGGGGTGAGGTGCCCAGGAGAGAACCACTTTAGGCTTCTCTATCTTTTTGTATTGTTCAATGGTAATTATATCGGCAAAGGCTTGGCAGGGATGTCCTGTAGCCCCTTCGAGGCTGATTATGGGAACCCCTGCATAGGCTAAGAATTGGCTTATAATCGGCTCGGAGTAGTCGGCTTCGCGCTCTTTTAAGGAGGCAAAGGCCCTGATTCCGATGATATCGCAATATTGTCCGATCACTGCCGCAGCCTCTTTTATATGTTCGGCTTTGTCGCCATCCATAATCACACCATCGCGGGTCTCAATTTTCCACCCCTCGTCGTTGATATTCATCATTAGCACATCCATTCCCAGATTCATGGCTGCCTTCTGGGTGCTCAACCGGGTACGGAGGCTCGAATTAAAAAAGAGGCATCCGAGCGTCTTATTCTCGCCCAAAGTCTTAAACGCATAAGGCCTTTTTTTAACAATCATGGCCTCGCGAATCAGATCGGGCAGATTTTCAACATCGTGAACCGAAAGGAAATTTTTCATGGTGGGTGGAATTGATAGTATTGGAAGGGTTATTCGCGGATTTGGCCCGTGCCTCTCACAAGCCATTTATAGGAGCAGAGGGCATCAAGACCCATTGGACCCCGGGCATGTAATTTCTGGGTACTGATACCGATTTCGGCGCCCAGCCCAAACTGGGCACCATCTGTAAAGGCCGTAGGGGCATTTACGTAAACCGTAGCCGCATCTACTGTGTGAAGGAAGGTTTCGGCGGTGTGGCTATTGTCGGTAATAATGGCTTCGCTGTGGCCCGATCCGTAGTTTTCAATGTGTTGGCAGGCTTCCTGAAGGCTGTTCACCGTACGAATAGCCATTTTGTAGTCGAGAAACTCTGTTCCAAACGAGTCGGGCCCGGCAGGAAGAAGCAACGAGTCGGGGTAGTTTCCTTTAAGCGCTTCAAAGGCCTCAGGATCGGCATAGATTAGCACTTTTTTGGCCGAAAGCCCCTCCGTAAGGAGCGGAAGATCGCAAAGCCGACGCTTGTGAATAAGCAGACAGTCGAGGGCATTGCACACACTTACGCGACGGGTTTTTGCATTGGTGATAATGGCCTTTCCCATCTCTGCATTGCCATCTTCATCGAAATAGGTGTGGACAATACCGGCGCCGGTTTCAATAACAGGCACTTTAGCGTTCTGGCATACATAGTCGATAAGGCCTGCGCTTCCGCGCGGAATGATTACATCTACATATCCCCGGGCCTGAAGCAGGGCAAGGGTTGCTTCGCGATGGGCCGGGAAGAGCGAAACTGTTTGGGGCTGAAGTCCGAATTCGATGAGGCTCTCCCGGATAAGGTTTTCTAACACTTGATTAGAGTTGTAGGCGTCGCTTCCTCCTTTTAAAATTGAGGCATTTCCCGACTTCAGACACAGTGCAAAGACATCGAGGGTTACATTGGGGCGGGCCTCATAGATAACCCCTACTACGCCCAGGGGTACGGTTACCTTCGAAATTTGCAATCCGTTAGGTGGCACAGTCTCGCCCAGCGATTTTCCAAGAGGGGAGGGGAGAGAGGCAACATGGCGCATATCTCCGGCAATAGCGGCAATTCGCTCCGGGGTGAGCTGTAATCGGTCGTATTTAGGATCTTTGGGGTCCATCCGGTCGAGATCCTGACGATTGGCCTCCAGAATTTCTGAGGTTTTGTTAACAATCCGATGTGCCAGATTTAGCAGCAGTTCAGAGATGGTGCTGTCGGGCACCGCTCTGAGGGCTCTGGCTGCCGAAACAGCCCCGTTAAAAAGCGATTCGTATCTCTTTTCCATGGCAGTTACATATTGTCCGACTGGTATTTTGCTGTGTCGGGAGAGTAGATCAATGAGAGGTAGTCGTAGTGAACCATGGGCCGTGCATTTTTTTCGCCTATTTTTTTTCTGGCCGAATCGGAGTTGTATTCTGCTTTTCCCACCCCAACCTGCAGCGCTTCATGATCTATGATAGCAACCACGTCGCCTTTTAGAAACTCGCCCACTATACGCGTAACGCCTACCGGGAGAAGACTGGTTGCCTTCGGGCCAAAGAGCGATCGACAAGCGCCTTCGTTCACATATATGGCTCCTTTGGCTCCCGATTCGGAGTGGGCAAGCCACTTCTTAACCGACGATTTCTTTCGGGAAGCCACAAAATAGGTGTGCTCCACCTCATCCGGCCGTTCTATGAGACGAAGAATGATATCGGGTGTCAGTCCGTTTGCCAGATGTACCGGGGTGCCCGAAGCTGCTATCTTACGGGCCATCGAATATTTGGTAAGCATACCCCCCCTGCCAAACTGCGACTTTCTGGTCGAAATCATTTTGGAAACGCCTTGTGTTAATCCATCTACCCGACGTATCACACGGCTCTCCTTTTCGGAAGGATCGCCATCGTACAGTCCGTTAATATTACTCAGGATAAACAGCGCATCGCTGTTCATCATGTCGGTAATCAGCCCCGAAAGTTCATCGTTATCGGTAAACATCAATTCATTCACCGAAACCACGTCGTTTTCATTGATAATGGGAACTACATGGTTCTCTAAGAGCGTATTCAGGCAGTTGCGCATATTGAGGAAGTGACGTCTGTCGCGAAAATCCTCCTTTGTGGCCAACACTTGCGAGCAGATCAGGTTGTGCGAAGCAAACAGACGGGCATAGAGGCTAATCAGCCGGACTTGTCCAACCGAGGCCCAGAGCTGTCGGTTCGAGACGGAGTCGCTCTTTTTTGCCGGATGAATTACCTCGCGTCCGGAGGCTACCGCTCCGGACGAAACCAACATTACATCAATTCCCTTCTCTTTTTTTAGACGGGCAATCTGCCCCACGATTCCGGCAATCCGTTCCTCGTTGGGCATCCCGTTCGAATCGGTTAAGACGTTCGAACCAACCTTTATTGTGATTTTTCTGTACATATCAACCTCTCAGCCGGAAGGACAATTACTCTTCGGGATGGGTAGAAAAGAAGATTTTCATCTGGTTGCCCAGAATGCGGGTAAAGCCCACAACATCCTGTCCGGTAAACGATGTCATCTCCTCGCCATACTTGGCAAATTTGGAATTCATCAGGTCGTTTTCGGACGAAATACCGAGTACCTCAAAGCGATAGGGGCTCAGGCGAACCGTAACCTCTCCGCTCACGTAGCGCTGACTGCTTTCGAGAAACTTTTCGATGTCGCGCATCACCGGATCCAGATATTGTGCCTCATGAAGCAACATCCCGTACCAGTTGGAGAGCTGCTCTTTCCAGTATTGCTGCCATTTAGCAAGGGTATGTTTCTCGAGCAGATGATGTGCTTTTATCAGGATGAGGGGAGCTGCCGCTTCAAAGCCCACGCGACCTTTAATCCCTATTATGGTGTCGCCCACATGGGTGTCTCTACCCACAGCATAAGCCGATCCAAGGGCCTCTACGGTTCGGATGGCCTCAATGCCACTCATTTGTATTCCATTCACAGCTGTCACTTCGCCTTTGGTAAAGGTGAGGGTAAGCAACTCCTCTCCTACCTTTTGTAAGGGGGAGGGGTAGGCCTCTTCGGGCAGCCATGTAGAGGAGTTGAGGGTTTCGCGGCCTCCCACGCTGGTGCCCCAGAGCCCTTTGTTAATGGAGTAGGCCGATTTCTTTTCCCAATTATCCTGAACCCCTTTGCTCTTGAGATAGGCAATCTCCGCATCGCGCGACAGTTTCATATCGCGGATGGGGGTAATAATCTCTATTTGAGGCAGCATAATCTGGAAAACCAGATCGAATCGAACCTGATCGTTACCGGCGCCTGTGCTTCCGTGTGCAATAGCGGTGGCCCCGATTTGTTTGGCATAATCGCAGATGGCCATAGCCTGAAAGAGCCGTTCGGAGCTGACGGAGAGAGGGTAAGTATTGTTCTTCAAAATATTGCCGAAAATCATATACCGGATACATTGGGTATAGTAGTTCTCGGTTACATCTATCGCTGCATGTTGCTTTACCCCCAGTGAGTAGGCCTTTTTCTCGATTTCAGATAACTCTTCAGGGCTAAAACCACCGGTGTTTACAATTACGGAGTGAACCTCCATCCCTTTCTCTTCGCTCAAATACTTGGCGCAATACGAGGTATCCAGTCCACCGCTGAATGCCAGAACAACTTTCTCTTTCATCTGAATCTTTATTAGAATTAACTACATTCTTCTCTTGGCACAAAGGTAGCCTTTTGCTACGATTTCTTCCCTTTTTTTGCGGTAACAGCATCCATGAAGAGGCGGAAGAGATAACCTGTATCGTCGGGGCCGCTGCTCGCTTCGGGGTGAAACTGTGCCGAAAAGAAGGGCTTTGTCTTATGCCGGATCCCTTCGTTGGTGTTGTCGTTGAGGTTGGTATAAAAGCACTCCCATTCACCGCCAAGCGTTGTGGAGTCGATGGCAAAACTGTGGTTTTGGGCGGTAACAAAAGCACACTTGCTCCCGTTTTGCAACACGGGTTGGTTGTGGCTGCGGTGTCCGTAGGGGAGCTTAAAAGTCTTGGCACCGGTTGCAAGCCCCATCAACTGATTGCCCAGGCAGATACCCATAATGGGGCGATCGTCTTCGAAGGCTTTTTTCAGGTATTCGATGGTCTCCACGCACCGTTCGGGATTGCCAGGACCATTCGAAATAAAGAGGCCGTCGTACTGCTCGTTGGTATAATCGTAATTCCAGGGTACCCGTATCACAGTTACATCCCCTTCGTTTAACAGGTAGCGGATAATATTGAATTTCACCCCGCAATCTACCAGTAGAATCTTGTGTTTCCCCGTACCGTAGGTAATCACCTCTTTACAGCTAACCTCATCAACCAGATTACGGGCAAAAGGATCTTGAATGGCAATATCCTGGTTCTGGTATACCACTTTACCCAGCATCGTCCCCTTTTCGCGCAATAGTTTTGTAACGGCACGGGTGTCGACACCGGTTATGGCCGGAATCTTGTATTTGGAAAGCCATTCGCCGAGGCTTTGAATGGCGTTCCAGTGGCTGTGCTCTTCGCAATAGTCAGTTACCACCAGCGCTGTAATATAGGCTCTCTCCGATTCGAAGAACTTTAACATCTTATCGGCTATCTCCTCGCCGGGGATACCATAGTTGCCCACCAAAGGGTAGGTCATCACCAAAATTTGCCCGTTATACGAGGGGTCAGAAAAACTTTCGGTATAACCGGTCATTGCCGTATTAAATACTACCTCTCCGGTAACCGAAACGGGATATCCGAACGATTTTCCCTGAAATTCTGAACCGTCCTCGAGAACCAATTTAATGTCTGATGCAAATTTCATACAGCGTTGTTTAGTTAGGTTTTATAATCATTTGTATAATCTCTTCCAGTTGTTCTACAGGAATATTCTTAACCAGAATACGCCCGGTTCCTCCCTCAATAAGGAAGATCTGGGGGGAGGAGAGCAGGTTGTAGTCTACTTTGTACTGGTAACTCTCCGGAACCCATGTTAAGGGCCAGTTGTACAATCCGTTCTGGTTAACAAAATTTATCCAGGCCCGTTTTCCTGTAATGCTGTTGTTGGTTTGCACCGTAACCACACGCACTCCCCTCTCTTTGTATTTGTTGAAAATGGCATACAACTCAGGTGTATAGATCTGACAATGGCCGCACTCAGGTTCCCAAAAGTAGAGCAGATTCACCTTCCCGTCGAGAAGCGAGAGGGCAGGCATCTTTTCGCCGGCCCTGTTGTCGGCCAGAAGGAGAGAGTCGGTCGCAGCCTTCCGAAAATAGGAGGCCGGCAGCTGCATTACTTCGAAAGAGGGGGCAATTGTTCCGATAAGCGTCTTTTTTCGCGCGTCTACCTCCTCTTTCAGGGCGGCAGTATATTCGGGAGTTGCCCAGTTGGCGTAAGCGAAAAACCACTTTTCGGCCAGGTGCACCCACACATTTTCGGCCGCCACCCTGTCGCTCTGCAGGTAGGTATCGAACAGTGTAGTCAGCACCACCTTAAAGGTTTCGTCGTTGCCCTTTGCCCGTGAAAGCATTCGGTCGGCCTCCGCTATTATCGTATCGGGAATCATGGGGAGAATCGCCGAAGCGTAGGTGCGAATCTTCTCCTCCATCAGCGGCATCCTAACCAGATCGGGGTCGGCATAATCGGCATTGTCGAAAAAGTGTTCGCGGTAATAGCGATAGGCATAAAAGGAGTCGACGGGCACTCCATCGGGCCCAAGCGGTGTTGGAGGAATTTCGATTTCGGAGTAGGCCTTAAGAAACTTCCCGAAGATATTTTGTCCATGAGTCCGGATTTGTGCTTCGCGGTAATGCCTTACCCGTTCGTGAACCTTGCTTATCTCTGTTTCCAGTGCGTCCTGTTGCCCTTCGAGCTGCAGAGACGACTGTTTTTTAGCATCCTCCTCCAGCTGAATAAGAAGGGAGCGCTGGTTTGCCATAAACTGCATATATCGGTATAACTCCCGGTTCTCGACAGACCCTTTTACCTGCACGCTTTCCAGAAACTGCGCTGTGTCGAAGGCCATCCGGAATTGCTGATCGAGCTTAGGCATCAGGAAGTCATATTTCTTTCCATCCACAATCATGCAGTAGAGTCCTGCAGGATAGCGTTCTTTTGCCTTGAAGACCCCCTTCCCGTTTCGGAGCACCAGTGTATCGGCATGTTTAAGCACCGAAGGCCCTCCCAAAGGATAACCCAGAATGAGGGTGTCGTTTTGCACTCCTTTAAGCGAAAGGGCAATATTCACCTTTTGCGAATAGGCCGGAAAAACGAAAAGAAAGGCCGCAAGAAGGGCCAGGTGTGTGAGAAAACCGGACCGGAAAAAGGGATACTGTTCCGGAATATGCATCATGCAGTACATTTCTTTGTTCGCAGAAAGAGAAGTGGGCGAACATACGACCGTGCAAATTTATGAATAATTATCCGTTGCGCTTTCCATCCCTTTGTTTTTTTCACAAACCATTATTTGCCCCCCTTTTTGTACATTTGCTAAACCCACCAGCCCCACCCTTCTCCACCCCGTTCCCCCTTTCCACCCTGCTCCACCGCCCCCCCCTGCGCGCAGCGCACCAACGCATTCACCATTAACCATTCACCATTCATCATTCACCACCCA
>JBFWIG010000022.1:0-13863 GCA_050256115.1 Bacteroidales bacterium
CTTTGCCCGCCAGTGCAAACACCTTGGTTCCGGAACTTCCTTTGGTTCCGATGGCCCGGTAAGCAGGGGCACCCTCACGAAGGATGAAGGGAATCTGGCTTAGGGTCTCTACATTGTTTACCACTGTGGGTAATCCATACAGGCCCTTCACAGCCGGGTAGGGAGGACGTTGTCGTGGAAATCCCCGATCTCCTTCGATCGAGGCGATTAATGCCGTCTCTTCGCCGCAGACAAAGGCGCCTGCGCCTTCGAAGATGCCGAGATTGAACGAGAATGTACTTCCCAGTATCTCTTGGCCCAGATACCCCTTTTCGTAACAGATAGCCAGCGCTTTCTTAATCCGCTCAACTGCCAGCGGGTATTCGGCACGGATATAGAAGAGACCGCGGGTGGCTCCTACCGCATAGGCAGCAAGAACCAGCCCCTCGATAACCCGGAAGGGGTATGACTCCAGCAACATCCTATCCATAAAGGCTCCCGGATCGCCCTCGTCGCCATTGCAAATCACAAATTTATCCGGAGATCCGGATGCGGCCACCAACTCCCATTTTTTACCTGAAGGAAATCCGCCACCTCCCCGTCCTCTGATTCCGCTCTCGAGCACTGTCTGCAGTACGTTTTGCGGGTTATTCGATGCAATGGCATCTTTTAAGGCCGAAAATCCCCCCCTTCTAATGTAGTCGTCCAGATCTAAAGGGGCCATCTCACCGTATCCTTCGGTCGATATGTGATGCTGCTTGCTGAGAAAGCTGTTGATTACACGCGTTCGCTCTTCGGCAGGGGTAAAGAGTATGTTGTCCCAGGTAAGGTCGGTATGCCAGTTATCGATCTTGTTCAGCAGGTTGTTCCGCAACTTCTTCAGGGGCGATGCCGGCTTAAAGTGGTTGTGCAGAATCTCCTTGATTTCGGTGGCCTTTACATTGGGGTATCGCACCTTGTTGCCTTCGGGGGTTACCACGTCGATGAGCGGAACCTTTTTACATACCCCCACACAGCCTACCGACTTTACATCTACATGGATACCCAACTCTTTACAGGCCACCTCAATCTGTTGGTAGATGTCGCGACTTCCGCTGGCCATACAGCACGAACCCATTCCCAAATGGATCTCGCCGGCTGTTTTTACACGGGCTTTTTCGGGGGTCGCTTCGGCAGGAGTCTGGTTGCGGGAGGCCAGAAAATCGGCAACCACCTCATTTACCTTTCCGGGGGCAACATGGCCGTAGGTTTTGTCGTCTATCTGAACCACAGGCGCCAGCGTACAACAACCTAAGCAGGCAATCTTCTCCACAGAGAAAAGCATGTCGGGCGAGGTGCTTTCGCCATCGGCAATCTTCAGTTCGCGAAGAAACGCATCGTACACATTCGTGGCCCCTTTTACATGGCAGGCTGTTCCGGTACATACTTTGATCATATGGTCGCCGGCCGGCACCATCCGGAATTGCTGGTAAAACGACGCTACGCTGATTAGCTGTGCCCGGTCTATCTCAGTCTTTTTATAGAGCTGCTTAACAGCATCGGAGGGAATATAGTTCCACTCATCCTGGATGGCCTGCAGCAACGGGATGATCTTGTCGCGTCCGGTACCGATACGCGCAATCAGCGTGTCGGTTACAGCCGCGATGTCGGCAACAGGCTCGTGGGTACATGCACAACTCATCTTATTTTCCTGCACAATAGAGGCTCTTTTCGGTTCGAATCACAATTTTCCCATCCACAAAGGCCGGCGTTGTATGGGTTCGTTCGCCGGTTTCGATCTTTTTAACCAAGGCAAAATCTTTGTTGGCATTCAAGATATACAAAACGCCCGACATATCCATGGCAAAGAGTTTGTTCTCTACAATCATGGGCGAGGCGTAGAACTGGGCATCGAATTCGTGCGTTTTACCCAATTCGCCGCTTTGGAGGTTGTATGCCGCCATCGCGCCATAACTGGTGGCTATGAATACCTCTGTAGCTGTAGCAACAGGGCTGGCCACTTCGGGCAGATAGTCGTTCATCTCCCATACCTGCGATCCATCACTGGCTTTTAGTCCCACCATAGTAGCATTTTCGTTTCCGGCCACCACAATTCCGGCGGCGTAAGCTACGCTTGGCCCAACCTCTGCGCCCATACACTCAGCTTGCCAATATTGCTCGCCTGTAAGGGGGTTGGTAGAGATAACCAGAGGGTTGCCGGTGGTGATTAACTCATCGCGCGAACCGGTATTTACAATCACCGGCGAGGCCCAGGAGATCTTTGATTTACGGGTTTGCACCCACTTTTCGGCACCGGTTGCCACATCGAGGGCAATCAGGCGGGCCCCTTTGTTATGGTCCATCTGCACAATCACCATCCCTTTGTAAATAATCAGGGATGAGGAGTGGCCATAGTGGTTGTCGGGCACACCCAGATTTTTTGCCCAGATCCGTTTTCCGTTCATATCGGTACAAAGGATATCGCCCGAAGCGAAGATGGCACAAACCTGTTTGCCATTGGTGGCAGGAGTGGCAGCTGCCAATCCGGTATCTTCAGTAACCTCCGGCATAGAGGCCGGGCTGCCCGAAATGTTATCGGCTTTGGCTGTCCATAAGAGTTTTCCGGTACCGAGATCAAAGGCGAATAGTTCGCGTGCCTCGTTGTCGGCCCCTGTAATAAACACTTTGTTGTTGGCAATGATGGGCGAGCTATACCCGGATCGTTCAGGAACATCCACCTTCCAAAGGATTCCTCTGCCCGAGGCCAGATCCCAGTCGGTAGGGATATTGCGCGCCGGCGAGTGGCCGTAGCCTCCTGTACCCCGGAAGTTGGGAACCGTTGAGCCGGGGCCGGTGGCGGCCGGAGTTGCGGCAGTTTGCGGCGAAATTTCGCCGGTGGTTGCTGTGGTTTCGGAGGCGATAGTGGGAGAGGCTCCGGCAGTAAGTGTATCCGAAGCTGCAATCGACTCGTCTATCGGGCCTGCCTCAACCTCGCTATTCGCCAAAAGCGCGTCGGGTGCTTCCTCGCCCGACGGGGTTTCTCCATCCGAGGCTTCCGCCATCAGTTCGGTGTCGGCCTCTTTACTGCCGGTGGCCGAATCGTCCGGAGGGAGTTGCGAGAGAAAGAGAAAGAGTAACACCCCTCCCAAAAGCAGCGTTCCTCCGTAGGCCAGGTATTTGCGCGACAGACTCTGCATAATCCAGGCATCGAAGGGATCGAGCTCTTTGCCCGGCAGCGACTTGTATTCGGCATACAACATCCGGAGCGAGACGATGAGCACCAAAGCGGCAAATAGAAGAATCCAGGTGCCGGTCTCTATTTGATGCCTTCCGGTAAAATAGACCTTTCTTGCCAGGAGGTCAAGTTCGCGGATCTGCTCTTGCAGTGCGGTATTATCAGGTTCCAGATCCAGCTGTACGCGCATAGCTGTCAGGGCAGGCGTGTCGAGCGGGCCGGTGGTGGTGTACATTATTTGGCTTAAGGTGAGCAAGACTGCAAAAAGTAGGGCAAAGAGTGCCGATACCAGGGCCAGGTTTCTCCACAATTGTTTCATTTACGGGCTTCTTTTGGATCGTTCGAACTGAGATTAAGCGGGCAGTAAGAGAAGCAGCGGGCACAAGATACACAGTTGCCCTTATCGATGATGTATGTCTCTCTTTTTCGTTTCAGTGAGAGCGATATCAGAAGGGCTCCGAAAAGCATTCCGATAAAACCTCCCACTATCAACATGCCCAGATGAAAGGTTTTTCGGATTTGTGCCGCCTCTGCATGTAAAACATCTTCTACCCCCTCTTGCGACCGGAAGGCCTGAACCTCCAGGCTGTTCTCCATCTCGTTTGGGTCTGCTCTCAGCATAATTTCCGACAACACTACCGTTTTGTTACTCATGGCAAACGAGGGTGCCATACGGCCAAAGGTCCAGGCACCCGCCACAACCAACAAGGGCAGCAACACAAAGTAGAGCAGGATTCGTTTTACCCCCTCTTTGCGGGTTTCGGTTACCTGACTCGACTGCGGATAGAGAATGGCATCGGAGGGGCAGGCCGACATGCAGAGTGCACAGGAGACACAGCTTTTTGGGGTTATGACGGCATGGGTAAAGGAGACTTTCGAGAAAATCTTCAGGAGAGCACCATACGGGCAGAGAAAACGGCAGTAGGGTCGGCCGGTAAAGATAGAGGCCAACAGGAGCAATCCTCCAAAAATCATGATGTTAACAGGGCCTCCCAGTCGGAAGAAACCTACAAAGGGATCGAACTTACAGATAAGGAAACTGGTGTGCGTAATGGCAAACAGAATAGAGACGCCCAGATAGATCCAGGGAAGCAGCCCCAATACACCGCTTAACGCTTTTGAAATGGGAAAATTTTTCACGTGAACCAAATCTTGCAGTGCTCCGAAAGGGCAGACGCCCGAGCAGAAGATACGGCCAAAGAGGAGGGCAAAGAAGAGCGGGATAAAGAAATAGGCCCAAACGGAGATGGGCAGAATGTACGTGGGATCGGCCATGGCCAGCGCCACGTTTTGGATAGATCCAACCGGGCAGACACACCCCTCTTTTATGAAGCCAAACCAGGCAACCGAAACCAGCGAGATGCCGATTACCCACTTTCGCGAACGCTTTTTCAGCACCGCCCAGGCGGCCACAGAGAGCATGGCAATGAGTATGGCAATGTCTATCAGATCGCCTGCCAGGCCCGGAGGCATCAGATGGGTCTCGGAAGGGTACTGGTAGCCCGATTCGAAGTCGGGTTTAGGGAAGCGGTTCTGCGCCTCTGCAGGAAGCGTTGCCACAAAGAGCAGAAGGGGCAGAAGCCATCGGGTGAGTGCACTTTTCATTATCCCTGTTTTAGAAGATAGGCCTGATAGGCAGGAATACGCGAGATGGCTCCCGAAGGGCAGACCTGGGCAATGGCGCAATCGTTGCATTGTACGCAGATATTGTGTCGGATTTGCAGGTACATGGAGCCGTTCCCGAAGGAGGAGCAGCCCTTTACGCATTTTCCACACCCGTTACAGAGCTCTTCATCAATGTGATACTCAAAATAGGGATCCTCCACAAACGATCGTTTGATGGCTCCCGTGTGGCAGAGTTGGTTTTCGGCACCGGTGTTCAGGTTTTTCACATTTTGCTGAAAATAGCCTCCGCAAAGGTCGCAGTAACCGCATATTTTTACGGCATGCACACATTTTACCGCCGATACCGATAATACGCAGTTGGTTTCGCACTTTTCGCACTGAATGCACTTAGAGGGGTCTATTTGCCATACATAGCCATCCTTTGTGTATCCTTTGGCCAGGTAGGCGGCCGAACCTGCGAGGGTGAGACCCGCAATGGCAGAGAGTCCTTTCTGCAAGAAGCGGCGTCGATTGTAATTTTTATTCTCCATGAGTGTTGGATTTTTCTTTATACCAAGCTATTTTTCTTGCATGAGCAATATACAAAAGATCTGTTTTGTAGGCTATAAGGGGGGCAATGTGACTTTTTCCCAGCATTTGGTTGGAGATTAGCAAGGCATCGTATTCTCCCTCTTGGGTGTAACGCGATACCCGCGCTAATCCCTTCTCGGCGGTGAGAATCCGCCCTTGATGGTCTATGTCCAGGCCACAGGGATTGCAGCATCCGGGGAAGGCCCCTTCGGCGGTTCCGGTGCGGCCAAAGGCGTTGATGAATTGCTCCTTACCGGTGTAACGTTCCACTTTGTGCGCTCCCGAATGGCCCACAAAGAGGGTGTCGTTCTGTTCGGCAAGCGGAAATTCGGTGCCGGGAATGGTAAACCGGTTGGCGTGTTGGATAAAACCGTCGAAAAGGCCGCTACGGGTATAGGTGGCAATCAGTTTGTTTTCGGCGTCCGAAATATAGACCCGGTTACGGCCAATGGCCAGATCGCAATAGTAGGCATTGTCGGAACAGGGATCCCACCGTTCAATGAATTGTAATGTAGAAGTGTAGCGGGCCAGCCCTCCGGGATGTAACAGATAGAGGGTGTCGTGGTACAGCCTGAGGGCCGAAACCGGCTCTTCGACCTCCATTTTGCCAACCTGATTACCGGAGTGTGTAAAGATTACCAGATTGCGTTCCATAGCCGCGTAAATCAGGCTGTCGCCCACACAGAAGGCCTGCACCACCTTATCGGTGCCAAAGCTGCCAACCTCCTCAAAGCGCGGATTGCCGCCACGGGGCAGATTTCCGGTGAGTTCAACGGCTGTTGCTTTTTCCGGCGTTCTCGACTGCCACCAGATAAACGCTGCGAATCCCATGATTAAAAGCAGGATAAGCCAATTGGTGATAACTGCCGTTTTTTGGGTCATATTAGTTGAGTTTTAGACATACCAGAGTATGGGCATCGCGTATGAGTAATTTACCCTCCGAATAGGCCATGGGACCCCACGCATCTACCCCTTCCAGAATCCGCTCTTTTCTGACAAGCACAAGCTCTCTGTTACCCAATTGGTAGAGATAGAGCTCGCCATCGTCTTTCAGCACAAAGAGCTGCCGGTTAATGATCATGTAGGGGCCTAGTCCAAATTTTTCGTCGGCAGCCGAGGTCCAGACGGGCTGAAGCAGGTTCTCGGGCGAATAGCATACCAGCCGGTCGCGCAAACCGCCCCCATCTTTGGGCATCACGGTAATCACCATATTGTTCGCGAAAAGGGGGGTTTGCTGTTCGCTGCTGGCTCCCTCGCGCGGGCGGTGCTTACTCAATATGGCCGCCGAGAATTGATTGCCGTTACGGGCAATCTCCATCAGGGCGCCTCCCGATCCATACCCGGCGGTTAGAAATACGCGATTCGAAGCCACCTGGATGGGTGAGGGGGCAATCACGTTGGGCTGAAACCCGGTGGAATGCCAGAGCAGTTTTCCCCGGTCGGACGGTTCGGCCGAGACACCGCAAACAGCGCCAATTGCCATATAAACGTAGGTTCTATACCCTCCCAGCACCATGGGTATTACCGATGAGTGCGACATTTTATAGCCGTCGGGGTTGGGGGTGCGCCACAGCTCCTCGCCGGTAGCACAATCTATGCCGGCCAGCAGGGCATCGCCTCCGGTGGCAATAATCAGTACATCATCCTCTACCAACGGACACTGGCCGGTATACCAAAAGGGCACTTCGGTGTGGTAGGTTCTCTCAATGTCGAGCGCCCATTTCATCTCGCCGGTAATGGGGTCGCAGCACATCACATGCCCTTTGGGGCCGAGGGTAATTACATATTTTTCGTTTACAAAGGGGATGGTTCGCGAAAAACCGTGGTTTCTCTTAATGGGCACCCGGTACCAGCGTCGCCAGAGCTCTGTGCCGGTCTCGAGCGAAAAGCAGCGCAGCGCGTCGGATCGAAGCGCTTCGTCGTAATCGAGCATATAGACTCTTCCTCCAAAAATGGCAGGTGCAGCATGTCCTTCGCCGGTAGTTACTTTCCACAATGTGGTAAGCGGTGTGGGTAGCTCTTTTACCAAAGGGGTCTCCACACGGTTGTTCATGGATGGACCCCTGAAACGGTTCCACTGCTCCAACAAGGGATTCGGGGTAACAGTCGACGGATCCTGGTACTGCATAAAAAACTCTCCAATCCTCACCTCGTCGGCACCCCGGGCAATGGAGTCGGGTCGGCCGTCGTTACCCGGGAGTTGTACCGAAAGCGATGCATAAGGGTTGCCGGCAAACCACCAAACCAACATCCCGATGTAGATGACCACCACCCCCCAGGTGATGGCCCGAACCCTTTTTTTGTGTAGTGTCACCTTTTACGTGCTTATTTTATCTTGTAAACAGCTAATGCATCTCCATGCCGCATATAGAGGAGCCCGTCGCAAATTACGGGGTGAGCCCAATGCGAACCCGAACCGTCGGTTACTTTAAAACTGCTCACCAGGTCGAACTTTTCGGGGGTGGGTTTCACCAATGCCAGGGTGCCCCCCTTCTCTTCATAGCAGTAGAGCATCTGATCGGCAGTAACGGTTACCCCTTTGTTCAGCCATTGGTAAAAATATTTGGTTTCGCCGGTATTCCAGTCGGCGCAGAGCCATTTCCCGTTGGCATTGCTATCCCAGGTAGATCCGTAGAGGTAGTTCCCCACTTTCACAACACCCCCGTGTTGCGTATCGAACTCTTTATTCAGCCAAATTTGCGTTACGCTTTGTCCGTCAGGGGCAATCTCGAGCATCACGGCCCCATGGTTGTAGCCACTGGTCACAAAGAGTCGCCCCTCATGGTAGATGGGGGTGTTGGTATTGTTATTGGTATCGCGTGCCGGGGCGTTTTCTACATGGGCATAGTCGAATTTCCATAAGAGCTGCCCGTTGGCCGGATTCACGGCAAAGATGAAGTTTGCCGTGACGCTTACAATCATCGGGATGTTGTTGTGGGTAATAAAAAGGGAGGTGCAATAGGCAGGATCCCGATCGAACGGTTCGGTTTTCCACACCTCTTTGCCACTGTTCTTGTCGAGAGCCACCATGAAGGTCTGATTTCCGCCAATGTTATAAACCACTAAATCGTTAACCACCAACGGCGATTCGGAATAGCCGAAAAAGGGGGGAACGCCACCGTACTCCTTAAAGAGATCGCGTTTCCACAGAATCTTGCCGGTTTCGAAGTCGAGGCATACATACTGCGCCATGCCGGTGGCAACCCACACTTTATTGCCCTCAATTCTGGGGGTGGACCGGGTCTGTTCGTACGAGCGAATCCAACCGTTGCCACAGACCGTTTCCCATATCTTCTCACCCATCAGGGTAAAGGCCCGCAACACATCAAGCGTATCCAGCTTGCCGGTAACCAGAATTCTCCCTTGCGAAATTACCGGAGAGGAGTAGCCTTCGCCAATCCCGTTAATCACCATCACTTTTTCGGGGCCCTCTGCCGGCCAGCTCTTTAGCAGTCCTTTCTCAGCGGTAAACGATCCCGTTCCGTCGCCTGCACGCCATCCGGTTACAGCGGTTTGTGTTTGTACTTCGGGAGCATTACATGCAGCTAGTGCGAAGATGATGAAGGTCAGGAAGGTTTTTTTCATATAATTTGGGTTTGATGTGATAAGGAGCCTGTTTGTGGGCGATTATTTGAGGTTGTATCCGTTTAAGGTATTTCCGTGCCGGATATAGAGAATGCCGTTATTGATCACAGGGTGAGCCCAGTGAGGCCCTTTTCCGCCCTGCACCCGAAACGAACTTACCAAATCGAATTTTCGGGGGTCGGGGCGGACCAACCCCACGGTTCCGTTCTTTTCGTCGTAGCAGTAGAGCATACCGTCGGCCGAAATAATAGAACCTTTCGATGCCCATGCCTCAACATAGGCGGTTTTCCCGGTAGTCCAGTCAACGCATGCCCACTTTCCGTTGGCGTTGTTGTCCCATGTGGAGCCGTAGAGGTAATTTCCCACTTTTACCATATTGCCGTGATGGGCGTCGAGATCTTCGTTTTTCCACAGCTGCGTGGCACTCTTACCATCGGCCGAAAGGGCAATCTGCACGGCACCATGGTTATAGCCACTGGTCACCGCAATTTTCCCGTCGGCATAGATAGGATTATTGGTGTTGTTATTGGTGTCGTTGGGGTTCATCCAGTGGGTATAGTCGATGGTCCACAACACCTTGCCCGTTTCGATGGCGATGGCAAATATCGATTTTGCACCTACATTCACATACATTTTTGTGCCGTTGTGGTTCACAAAGATGGGGGTACAGTAGGCTGCCTTATCAAAAACGGCCGAACGCCACACTTCGGCACCCGTGTTTTTATTGAGGGCCACAACGGTAGCCAGCTTTCCTCCGATGGTGTAAATAAAGAGATCATCGCAGATCAGGGGCGATTCGGAATAGCCAAATGTTGCCTCTTCGCCCTGATATAGGTGGTAGAGATCTTTTTGCCAGAGAATCTTTCCGCTGTTCAGATCCAGACAGGCCACACCGGCCATGCCGGAGCTAACCCACACCCTGTTCCCCTCAATCCGGGGAGTGGTTCGGGTATATTCGTACGAACGAATCCATGCGCGGCCATAAGGCGTTTCCCAAAGTTTCTTTCCATCCGGTGTGTAGGCCAGTGCCACATCCATGGTATCTCTCAAACCGGTAAGGAGAATCTTACCTGCAGCCACAACCGGTTGCGAGTACCCTTCGGGCAGACCGGAGATGGAGAGTATTGTTTGAGGGCCGTTTTCCGGCCACGATTTCAACAAACCGCGCTCTTGTTTATAAAGGCCCGATCCGTCGTTTGCGCGCCATCCCAGGGTCTGTGCCTGCAGTAGAGCCGTGGGCAACAAAAACAGTAACGCGAGAAGCAGGCTTAGGTATCTGTTTTCTCTCATCGTGCGGCTATATCGTAAGCAATCAGTGCATTGCCATGGCGGATATAGAGCACCTTATTGTGCACTATCGGGTGAGCCCAATGCTGAGCCGTACCCTCTTTCACCACGAACTCCCCTTTTTTATCGAACTTCTCGGTAGAAGGGCTAACCAGGGCCAGATCGCCTTTATCGCTGTAACAGTAAAGCATGCCGTCGGCCGCCATCACGCAGCCGTTATAAAATCCCTTTTCACTATATTGTATGGTTCCGGTTTTCCAATCGGCGCAGAACCAGCTCCGGCTCTTATCGCCCGAACCGTATACGTAGTTACCCAACTTTACCATAGCTCCGATACGGTTGTCCAGCGCCTCGTTTTCCCACGCCTTCTCTACCGACTTGCCATCGGGCGAAATCTTCAGCATCACCGACCCTTTTCCGTAACCGCTGGTACAGAGAAGGAGGCCATCGCTGTAGAGGGGGGTATTGGCATGAACGGCATACTGGTTTTTGTGTTCGACCGACCAGTTTTTCTTACCTGTAGCCAGATCGAGCCCCAGAATGTGGTTCTCGGTCATCACCACCACAATAGGTGCGCCATGCCCTTTCACCAACATAGGCGAACCGTAGGCCGATTTTCCCCCTTCGCCGGCAGAGCTCCAGATAAGGGCTCCCGTTTTTTTATTCAGTGCAACCACATTGTGTTGTGTGCCACCCGGTGTCAGAATGATTTTTTCATCCACAACCAGAGGCGATTCGGTAATTCCCCAGGTGATGTTCCTGCCATCGAAATCGGCAAGCATATCCTTTTCCCAAATCGGGTTAAGTGTTTTTTCATCCCAGGCCATCACTCTACCCATTCCGGTAACCAAATAGAGCACGCCATCGTTAACCAGCACAAACGATCGGGAACCTTCGTAGCTTTTGGTCCACTCCTCCCCGTAGGGTTTCTCTTTAACCACCTTTCCGTTAAGATCCATTACAAAGAGAATGCCCTCTTTCCCGCGCGCTCCCGTAATGTAAATCAGGTTGTTAGCAATAGAAGGCGAGGTGTGCCCGTCGCCCAGGCCTTCGTATACCCAAAGCTTTTTGGGCCCTTCGGCCGGCCACGACTTCAACAACCCCGTTTCCGGAAAGATCCCATCGCGATCAGGACCACGCCATTGCGACTCTTTTTGTGCCGGCAGCAGTGCCGGAAGGAGACAAAATAAGAGAGAAAAGAGAGCTGTCCTCATACGGATTTCAATTTTAGGGTTCGAACTGGTGCAATCGTCGCATCGTAGGCAAAAATAGGGAATCTAGCGCAAAAACCCATGGGTTTTTGCGCAGTGCTCTAGAGCTCTAATGCTGTCCTGCGCGCTTGCGCGTATTTGTCATTTCGCGCGCAGCGCAGCACTCGAAGCGCATTTGCGCTTCGAAGCACCAGAGCACCAGAGCACCTGTTCTCCTGCGAATTAACCATTTCGCGCGCTAGCGCATTCACCATTCACCATTGTTTTCCGCCTACTTGGAGCTATCTGCCTCTTCGACGAGACAGGTTTGTCGACCCATATACGCGCTCATTCACTAAAAGAGGAGAACTCGCTTCGCTCAAACAGCTCCTCTTTTTAGCGTTCATTGAGCGCGATGGGGCCCCGCCAAACCTCTCCGTTGTCTCAGAGGCAGTTACCTCCAAACGGCCAACCCTCTACAGCCCCAATCACCCGCGCGAAGCGCAGCACCCGAAGCGCGCATGCGCTTCGAAGCACTAGAGCACCAGATCTCCTGCGCATTAACCATTTCGCGCGAAGCGCATTCACCATTCACCATTTGTGCGAAGCGCACCCGCGCATCAAATTTTACCGCGACCTTCCGGGGACTTTCCGGGGACCTCGTGGGGACCTCGTGGGGACCTCGTGGGGACCTTGTAGGGACCTTGTAGGGACCTTGTGGGAAGAAAGTCCCCATAAAGTTCCTATAATCTTCCTTTTATGCCCCTGGTAGGTTCTCTGGATATACCCGTTATCTATTTGTGAAAATGGAGAATTTGTCCAAATTTTTTCGTTATGGAAAAGAAAATAGCTTTGCAGTATTGCATACGATAAAAGTAATCTCTATTTTCGAAAAGAATTATGAAGATTTTCGCATGTGGCACCTCAAAACCTGCTCTGTATGAAGCTCTCCTCTGTTTCCGGTCTCTATCTTCTCCTCTTTTTCGTTGTTTTAGGGATCTTCTCTTCTTTTGCCACAGCCCAAGAATCTTCACGTCTTCCCGCTGCTTTTACCCGGCTCTTTGCGCAGGAGATGGAGCGGCAGATGCGCTATGCGCCCGAGCAGATTCATCTCTTTACCGATCGGGAGGTCTATGCGGCGGGCGATACCATTTGGTTCTCCGGTTGGGTGCTGAATGACCAGACGCTCGAACCCACTACCCACAGCCGAAGGCTTTATGTCGATTTGATTAATCCGGAACTCAAGGTTGTGCAGGATCTGGTGCTTGAAATCTCTAACGGAACCACTCACGGGTTGTTTGTCTTGTCGGAACACCAAGTCTCTGATGCCTTCTTTCAACTGAGGGCCTACACGCAGTGGTCGATGCATTTCGACTCAACCTATTCGTATCATCGCATCCTTCCGGTATGGCAGAAGGCTCCTCCTGCGGATACCACAAACCTTCAACGCGCTTACTATAAGTTGATCCAGATAAGGGATGAAAACCGTTATGAATTTCGCAGAATCCGCCAAAAAAAGGAGGGTTTGGAGGCTGTAGCAGATGACGGCACTTCCGAAAGCGACTCTTTGCCCTTTATCGATGTAGCCTTTCTGCCCGAAGGGGGCAACTGGGTCGAAGGGATTCCCTGCCGTATGGCCTTTAAGGCTTTGGCTCCGGATGGATACGGGGTGGAGGTTGAAGGTGATATCCTCGACCAGAACGACTCTCTGATTTGCCCCTTTCGGTCGGAGCATCTGGGGATGGGTTCTTTTCTTATTACCCCTCAGCCCGGCAAAAGTTACACGGCCCGCCTCTTTACGGGACAACGTTGCGAACTGCCTCAGCCCGAAAAGTCGGGAGTAGTGCTATCCGTTATCCCGGCAGGAAACAGCGTGAAATCGACAAAACTATCAGAACCTCAAACCTTTGCCGAGGGCCTTATGGGGAAAATGTCCCTTACCGCCACCGTCTCCCTTTCGCCGGGAGAGGTCGACCCTAAACGGATCCTCTATCTGGTGGTTCAGTCGCCCGGTTATAAGCCGGAAACCTATGCTTTGCGCTGCGACCTGCCCACGCTTTCGGTGCAGATACCCGATGCAGAGCTTCCGGGAGGTTTAACGCGGCTTACGCTCTATAACTCGAAGGCCGAACCGCTGGCCGAGAGGCTCTGTTTCCTCCCGCTAAAGCAGCAGCGGCTCTCGGTAGAGGTGAAGCCCTCTATTGCCCGTGTCGACACCCCGCCTGACCTCTCCGGAGCACGGCTCACCCTGAAGCTGCAATCGAAACAGCCGCAGACGGGATCGCCCATCTCGGCCTTACTGGCTGTATCGGTAACGGATAGCCTCTACTCTCCGTCCGACCCTTCATCGGCTTCGCTGGTGAGCCGGATGCTTCTGCAGGGCTTTCTAAAGGGCGAGGTAGAAGAGGCACA
>JBFWIG010000023.1:0-13789 GCA_050256115.1 Bacteroidales bacterium
CGGCGGCGGCTGACAGAAGAGCTGGAGATAACGGTTGGAGAGGTTACCAAACTGTTCGATTTCACCTATCGCGAGGCACTCGACAATCAGCTTACCGACCATGAATTCGATCATGTATTTGTGGCCATCTCCAACCAGGAACCCACCCCCCATCCCGAAGAGGTGGCAGCTTTTGCCTGGGTGAATCCTATGGAGATGTTAGAAGAGATGCAAAAGAACCCGGAGCGTTACACCGTATGGTTTCGGAACATTGCAGCCCGGGTAATCGCGCTAACCCCGCCAAAGATGCCTGTACCATGAAGGCCCTCGCTTTAGATAAGCCGTCTGCTGCCGATGCGCAGAAATTTCTTATCCGTTTTTACCTTATCGGGATGGCGGGGTTCTTGTTGCCATGGACCAAGCCGCTCTTTGTGGCCATTACCCCCCTCTCGTTACTCTTCACCACCGTTCTGCTGGCCCTCTATCACGGCCCCTTTACCCGAAGAGAGGGGTTGGGTTTTGCACTGATCTTTCTGCTCGGATTTGGCATCGAAGCGGTGGGCGTGAATAGCGGCCTCATTTTTGGCAGTTACCACTATGGAGAAACGCTTGGCCCCAAACTACTCCACACCCCCGTATTGATTGGGGCAAACTGGCTCTTTCTGAGCTACTGCACCACTGCATTTGCCGATTGGATCACCCCCCACAGGGGGCTTCGGTGGGTAACGGCCCCCTCGCTGATGGTGGCATACGATCTGTTGTTAGAACGGATTGCTCCGCAATGGGATATGTGGTACTGGGAAGGAGAGAGCGTTCCCGTTAAAAACTACGTGGCCTGGTGGGCAACTGCCCTCCTCTTTACGGCCTTGATAAAAGGATTGCCCATAAAGCGAACCAATCCTTTGGCGACACCTCTCTTTGTCTGTCAGTTTCTCTTTTTTGCTGCGATAGTTCTCTATTATACCCTTATTAGATGATCACCGCCAACCACCATGGGGTGATTGACCCCTTCTTCCAGTGGTATACCCGAAGCCGCCTTAACCGGAAATTTCATGCGGTGCATATCGACGCCGATTTCGTGGATACAGGCAGGGCTGTGCTATTGATTGCGAACCATGTAGGGTGGTGGGACGGTTTTTGGATGTTGTACCTCAACCAGAAAATCATGCGGCGAAAATTTTATTTCATGATGCAGGAGGCACAACTCAGGAAGCACCGCTATTTCCGCCACACAGGAGGCTTCTCGGTTCGGCCCGGTTCGGCAGGGGTAAGAGAAACGCTAAATTATGCACTAACCCTGCTGAAAGAGCCCCGGAATCTGGTACTCCTCTTTCCACAGGGAAAGATACACTCAACCTATCAGCGCGAAATAGACTTTGAAAGAGGTGCGCAATTTCTCACCGATCGCATCGACGGTGAAACGCAGGTACTCTTTGCAGCCACATTTACCGACTACTTCTCGCATCCCCGCCCCTCGCTCTATATCTATACCCAAATGCAACCGGCAGAAAATCTGCAAAAGGGCCAACTCGAAGAGGCCTACAACCGCTTTTACCAAAAAAGCCTCAGTCATCACCAAACGCTTGTCTCCTAATGAGCTATCTGGCTTACATATCGTTTGGCTTTCTTCTGCTGCAGCTCTTCCATGTGCTGCTAAACCTGCTGTTTCGCCAAAAAATTCCCCATACCCGAAAAGGGGTCACCGAATCGGTATCTATTCTGATTCCCGCTCGCAACGAAGAGGCACACATTGGCAACCTGCTCCGGGTATTGAGCAAGATGAAAACCGAACAGATGGAGATTTTGGTGTTCGATGACCAGTCGGACGATAATACGGCCGGAATCGTAGCAGAGTATGCCCAAAAAGATAGCTCAATCCGATTGCTTCGGGGAACCACGCTGCCCGAAGGGTGGCTGGGTAAAAATCATGCCTGTTATCGACTGGCGCAGGAGGCAAAAGGGAATTACCTGCTCTTTCTCGATGCCGATGTGATTCTCCACGGTAATATCGTAGCCGATGCCGTTTGGCACCTCAAAAGAGAGAAACTCGGGCTGCTCTCCCTTTTTCCAAAACAGCAGACACTCACCTGGAGCGAACGGGCCACCGTGCCTATCATGAACTATATCCTTCTTACGCTTTTGCCACTGATTTACATCCGGTTTTCGCCCTTTACATCGCATGCCGCTGCCAACGGACAATTTATGCTCTTCGATGCAGAAGTGTACCGGAAGTTGCAACCCCACTCTACCTTCCGCCGGTCGGCCGTGGAGGATGTGGCCATTTCGCGCTACTACAAACGGACGAAAGTCAGGATAGCCTGCATAATCGGTGCCCGGAGAGTGCAATGCCGAATGTACCGTTCGTATCATGAGGCACTTAATGGTTTCGCTAAAAACATCTTTGCTTTTTTCGGGAATGTACCTGCTCTTGCCTTTCTCTTCTGGAGTTTTGCCACTTTGGGCTGGATTCCGGTGGCGATAGCCCATCTCCAATACCTGCCGCTCTATGTAGGAACGGCGATTCTCATTCAAGTGGGTTATGCGCTGGTAAGCCGCCAGCATCTGCTCTTCACCCTACTGCTTTTCCCCGCGCACCTCCTCTTTATGCTGCATGTAATGGGCAAGGCTCTGATCGATAAAAAACGCGCAAAACAGCTATGGAAAGGACGAAATATCTGCTGACCCTCTTCCTTGTACTCTGTTGCCCGATGCCCTACGGATTGCTCTATGGAGAGGAACACCCCGACATCTATCGGGCCTATATCAGCGGTGATATGGTGCTTTGGCGCGAGACCCTGAACCGTTTGGAAGCTATGCGGCCGCAGAGTAGCGACCAACAGTTACAGCTTATCGACTATCACTATGGCTACATTGGATGGTGTCTGAGCCAAAAAAGAGACGAAGAGGCCAAAGTTCATCTGAAAAGAGCAAAATCGCTGCTGAAACCACTCGAACAGAAGGGTTTCAGACTGCCACTTCTTTACGCCTATAAGGCAGCCTTTGCGGGGTTCGAGATTGGCCTCTCTCCCATCAAGGCTCCGCTCATCGGACCACAGAGCATTGCATGGGCCAGAAAGTCGGTGGCGCTCGACTCAACCCTCGCAATGGGATATCTTCAGCTGGGCAACATTGCCTATTACGCCCCGAAAATGTTTGGCGGATCGCCTTCCGAAGGGATAAAACAGTACGAGAAAGCAGTGCGAATGCTAGAAAAGAGCCCCGAACAGCGCAAAATGCGCTGGCACCATCTGCATATACTGGAAACACTGATAACTGCCTTTCTGGCTGAGAAACAAACCGAAAAGGCGGAGTTCTATATCCGGACAATCCAACGCATCGAACCCCAATTCAATTGGGAAAAACACAATCTCTACCTGCAGGCAAAAAAACTGATGATCTTATGAAGAAAAGCGTACTCATTATCGGCACCGGCCTGGGTGGGCTGGCCACAGGCTTGCGACTGGCCTCGAGAGGTTACTCGGTTACCTTTGTGGAGAAAGCGGCTCAGCCCGGGGGTCGGCTAAACCAGTTAAAAAAAGAGGGCTTTACTTTCGATGTGGGCCCGAGCTTTTTCAGCATGCCCTACGAATTCGAAGAGCTGGTAAACGACTGCCATATAGAGATGCCCTTTCGTTTTATAGAACTCGATCCGCTCTACACCGTCCATTTGCGGGGCAGCCAAAAGAGCTATACCCTCTATAAAGATCTCGACCGCCTGAGCCAACAGTTCGAGAGCGTGGAACCCGGGTTTAAAGCAAAATTCAGCGCTTACCTGAAACAGTGCGAAGCGCTCTACAACGATACTGTCGATGTAGTGATTAAGCAAAACTTCGACAGCCTCCCGGCCTACTTTAAGGCACTGGCTCAAGTGAATCCGCGCCATCTGCCCGTATTGCTCCGAAGCTTTTGGCGTGAGACCGGACACTATTTCCAGTCGAAAGAGGCACGGCAAATTGTATCGCTGATTGCCTTTTTCCTGGGCCGTACCCCCTTCGACACCAATGCCGTGTATACCCTCCTTTCGCACATTGAGTTTTCACATACCGGATATTACAACGTGGAGGGGGGTATGTACAATATTGTCAACGGCCTGGTAAAAGCACTGCAGCGCTTCGATGTATCGTTCCACTATAACACCGAGATCTGCGATTATACCGCCCAAAAGGATCGTCTCATCGCCGTAACCGACCGGAGCGGCAAATCGTGGGAGGCCGATCTATTTCTGGTAAACAGCGATGCCGCATGGTTCAGAGGGAAAGTCTTTCACCGCAAAGCCTTCTCAGAAGCGCGGTTACAAAAAATGAAGTGGACCATGGGTTACCTCACCCTCTATGTAGGAATTAAATGCCGTCTGCCCCAGCTGCAACATCACAACTATTTTCTGGGCAACAACTTTGAGCGCTACGCAGGCAATCTGGAACGAAATCCCGGAACCCTCGAAAAGCCTTACTATTATGTAAATAAGATTACCGAACACAACCCTCAATGTGCGCCGGAAGGGTGCGAAGCCCTCTTCTTTGTCTGTCCGGTGCCCAACCTGCTCTACAAGCCCCACTGGTCCGACAAAGAAGCCATAACCGACAGCATCCTGGCCGATTTCTCGGAGCGGGTAGGCGTCGATATCCGAAAAGAGCTCCTCTTCGAAGCCTCCTACTCCCCCATCGACTGGCATAATCAATTCAACCTCTACCAAGGCGCCGGACTCGGATTGTCGCACCACATGCTCCAGATTGGCGCATTTCGACCCAAAAACTACGACGAACAGTTCAGAAACACCTTCTACGTAGGCGCCTCCACCATTCCCGGCGCCGGATTACCCATGGCAATAATCAGCTCCAAACTGGTGATGGAGAGGATAGTGCGCTGACGCGCAATGGTGAATGGTGAATACGCGGGCGCGATTTTTTTTTACCTTAGAGCACTTGAAGTGCGAACGCACTTCGATGCACCAGAGCACCGCGCGTCAGCGCAGCACTAAAGCACCAGATCACTAACCATTAAATTAACCTTTATGCCGTTCGCCCATCTTTTCTCTTTTTTGTTGCTCATTTTTGCGCTTTGTGCGCCCGTAAGCCAAGTTGCTGCCTCAACGCCTGCTTGTCCGGTTGAGCCCCAGGCACATCTCTACACTGAGGCTGATATACGGCTGGCGTACGATGCTTTTAACCGCCAACTGCTCGATCCGGAAAGGCGGGTTTACTATCGCGATACCGAGAAACCCCGGGAGGTGGGCGCTATCTGGACGCAGGCCATCTATTGGGATATGACCATGAATGCCTATCAAAAAACCCGCGACAAAAAATATCTGCAACTGATAAAATCGATCTTCGAGGGGAACAAAAACCATTACGCGCAGTACGATTGGAACAATGAAAAGGTGTGGTTTATCTACGACGATATCATGTGGTGGGTCATTTCGCTGGCTCGCGGCTACGAAATTACCGGCAATCGAGAGTACCTCCGTTTGGCCGAATCGGGATTCGAACGGGTCTGGTCGGGATCGTCGGTGGTGGGCGATAAGGGGTCGTACGACCCGATTGATGGCGGAATGTACTGGAACTGGGATCATAAAAACCCCACGATACAACCGCGCGATATGGGCAAGATGGCCTGTATCAACTATCCCACGGTGATAGCGGCCATGACTTTGTTCAACATTACCAAAGAGAGATCTTACCGCAACAGGGCGATGCAGATCTATCAGTGGTCGCACTTTAATCTGTTCGACGAAAAAACGGGAAGAGTTGCCGACTCCAAACACGGGAAGGGGAGTCCCAACTGGACAACCACCGTTTACAACCAAGGCACAGCAATCGGGGCAGCTGTGATGCTCTACAACGAAACTAAACAGCAACACTATCTGAACGATGCCATTGTTGCCGCCAACTACACCCGCGATGCCATGTCGTCGGCCGATGGGATTCTCCCTTTTAAAAGGGGCGAGGAGCAGGGGATTTACACGGCGATTTTTGCGCAGTATATCATTCGGCTTATCGAAGATGGCAACCGACCCGAGTATATAGCGTGGCTACAGAAAAACATTATTTCCGGATGGAATAACAGAGACCGTAATCGGAATCTCACCTTTAAGGACTACACGATTCCCTGCCCAACCGACACCAAAATCAGCTGTTACGATGCCTCGGGAATTCCTGCCCTGATGTTAGTGACGCCACTTTCGCAATAGCCGGAGCGCGGGGTGGTTATTTGTAGTTTACATCGGCATTCAGAAAACGTTCTACCTCCGAAACAGCCATCTTCATGCGAACCGCATACGCTTCGACCTGATCGCGACTTATTTTGTCGACGCCAAAGTAGAAGGAGTCGGGATGCGCAAAATAGAGTCCGCTTACCGAAGCCGTGGGGTACATAGCAAAATTATCGGTGAGCGTAATCCCGGTATGTTCGGTTGCCTGCAACAGGCGGAAGAGCTCCTGCTTCCCGGTATGGTCGGGGCAGGCGGGATAGCCTATCGCCGGGCGGATACCCCGATATTTCATCCGCAAAATCTCCTCGTTGGTAAGCGCTTCTTCGGGAGCATAGCCCCACAATTCACGCCGTACGCGGGTGTGAAGCACCTCGGCAAAGGCTTCGGCCAACCTGTCGGAGAGGGTTTGCAGCAGAATGGCGCGGAAGTCGTTCCCAGCCTCTTTGGCCTCCGAAACCCAACGCTCCATCCCGATACCTGCAGTAACGGCAAAACCACCTACATAGTCGGCAACGCCACTCCCCACGGGAGCAATATAGTCGGCAAGGCTCAGATTGGGTTCGCCCTCTTTGGCCAGGAATTGCTGGCGCAATTGGGGCAGACAACCGATTACCTCTCTTCGCGAATCGTCGGCATAGAGCAGGATATCATCGCCATCGGACTGAGCGGGCCAGAACCCCACCACACCGTTGGCAACAAAGAGGTTGTTGGCTATTATCTCATCGAGCAGCAGGTTGGCTTCATCAAGCAACTTTTTGGCCTCGACACCACGTTCGGGGTCGTCTAAAATTTTGGGATAGCTCCCCTTCATCTGCCAGGCATGGAAGAAGAAGGTCCAGTCGATGGCCTCCCTTAGCGCTTGCAAGGGGAAATTTCCGAATGCACGTACCCCAAGGAAAGAGGGAGGCGTAATGGAGAGAGCACTCCAGTTGGTTTTCAGCTTATTGGCACGCGCCTCCTCGAGCGAGATGTACGCTTTCTGCCGACGACCGCTGTTGATTTCGCGCAAACGGGCATACTCCTCCTGAAGGGAAGCCACAAACGCTTTGTCGCCGTTGCAAAGACGAGCCGCAACGCCGGCACTGAGAGAGGCGTCTTTCACATAGACCACTGGATGGTCGTACTCGGGGGCAATCTTCACGGAGGTGTGCAGCTTAGAGGTGGTGGCACCTCCAAGCATCACAGGCAGGTTTAGCCCCCGCTCCTTCATGGTGCGGGCAAAAGTGACCATCTCCTCGAGCGAAGGGGTAATCAGCCCACTAAGCCCGATTACATCCACCTTCTCGTTGAGTGCCACTTCGATAATTTTTTCGGTGGGCACCATAACGCCCAGATCTATCACCTCAAAGTTGTTGCATGACAGTACCACACCCACAATGTTTTTCCCGATATCATGCACATCGCCCTTTACAGTGGCCATAAGCACCTTTTTCTGCTGGGTGGGCGCACTGTTCAGTGCCTTTTCGGCTTCGATATAAGGCAATAGAAAGGCCACACCTTTCTTCATAACCCGGGCCGATTTAATCACCTGTGGCAGAAACATCTTTCCGGCACCAAAGAGTTCGCCCACCACATTCATCCCATCCATCAGGGGCCCCTCAATTATGGTAAGTTTAGGCGAATAGCGGGGGAGTAACTCCTCCAAATCGGCCTCTATGTAATCAGTAATCCCCTTAACCAAAGCATGTTCAATCCGCTTCTCGGCCGGGAACGAACGCCACTCGTCGGCTTTGGCAACATGAATTCCGCCACTCTTTACCTTCTCGGCAAATTCGATTAATCGTTCGGTAGCATCGGGCCTGCGGTTTAACACCACATCCTCCACCCGCTCCAGCAGATCGACAGGAATTTCATTATAGATCTGAAGCATGCCCGGATTAACAATCCCCATATCGAGCCCCGCCTTAATGGCATGGAAGAGGAAGACCGAATGCATCGCTTCGCGCACTGCGTCGTTTCCGCGGAAGGCAAACGAAACATTGCTGATGCCCCCGCTCACCTTGGCATAAGGGAGGTTCTCCTTAATCCAGCGTACCGAGTCGATAAAGTCGACCGCATAGCGGTTGTGTTCCTCCATGCCGGTGCCTATGGTGAGCACGTTGGGGTCGAAAATGATATCCTCGGGAGGGAAGCCCACTTGGGTGGTGAGAATTTGATAGGCCCGGCTGCAGATCTCTTTTCTGCGCTCAATAGAGTCGGCCTGCCCTTTTTCGTCGAAGGCCATTACCACCACTGCCGCACCATAGCGCAAGATGGTTTTGGCATGCGCAATAAAGTGCGCTTCGCCCTCCTTCAGGCTGATAGAGTTGACAATCGATTTCCCCTGCAGACACTGCAGGCCCGCCTCAATGACTTCGAACTTCGAAGAGTCTATCATCACGGGAAGGCGCGCAATATCAGGTTCCGACATCATCAGATGCAGAAAGGTAACCATCTCTTTGCGGGCATCGAGCATGGCATCGTCCATGTTCACATCGATAATCTGAGCACCTCCCTCCACCTGTTCGCGCGCCACTGCCAGCGCCTCCTCGTATTTACCTTCGCCAATGAGTCGGGCAAATTTGCGCGACCCGGCCACGTTACACCGTTCGCCGATATTCACAAAGTTAGCTGCCTTCGAAATAACCAACGGCTCCAGCCCGCTCAGACGTGTTTCGTGCGATTCGGGGCGAGGTGCCCTCGGGGCTGTGGCTCGGGCCAACTTGGCAAATGCACGGATGTGATCGGGGGTGGTTCCGCAGCAACCCCCAATGATATTCACCGACTGTTTGTCGAGCATTGCCTTCACCTGAAGCGCCATGGTCTGTGGCGTTTCATCGTACTCCCCAAACTGATTGGGCAGGCCGGCATTGGGGTGGGCACTCACAAAAAAGGGGGCTTTAGCGGCCAGTGTCTCCACATGCGGGCGCATATCTTTTGCCCCCAAAGAACAGTTCAACCCCACCGAAAGCGGTTTCACATGCGAAAGGGCACTCAGGAAAGCCTCCACGGTCTGACCCGAAAGAGTACGGCCACTGGCATCGACAATGGTACCCGAGAGCATCACGGGTACCTCAATACCCCGCTCCTGGGCCACCTCTTCGATGGCCATAATGGCGGCCTTCCCGTTGAGGGTATCGAAAATGGTCTCTACCATCAACAGATCGGCTCCGCCGTCGAGCAGCCCCTTCACCTGCAGCGCATAGGCCTCTTTCATCTGATGAAAAGTGACCGCACGAAAACCGGGGTCATTCACGTCGGGGCTCATAGAGCAGGTCTTATTGGTAGGCCCGATAGAGCCGGCCACAAAACGGGGCCACTCAGGCGTAGAAAAGGCATTGACAGCCTCGACCGCCACCTGCGCTCCGGCCCGGTTCATCTCATATACAACATCTTCCAATCCATAATCGGCCTGCGATATAATATTGGCATTGAAGGTATTGGTCTCTATAATATCGGCACCCGCCTCCAGATATTGCGAATGAATGGTCTTGATAATATCGGGACGGGTAATGGAGAGCAAATCGTTATTACCCTTCAGATCAATTTTTGAATCCTGAAATCGATCACCCCTGAAATCGGCCTCGGTAAGACGATACGTCTGAATCAACGAACCCATAGCCCCATCAAGAACCAACACCCTCTTCTCTAACTCCTTACGAATATCCTTCTGCATAATTACAATCCTAATAATAACCCATGTGATAGTGCTCTGGTGCTCAAGTGCTCAAGTGCTCAAGTGCTCAAGTGCTCTGGTGCTCTGGTGCTCTGGTGCTCTAGTGCTCTAGTGCTCTGGTGCTCTGGTGCTCTGGTGCTGCGCATTCGCGCCAAGCGAATCAACCTTTCACCATTAACCATTCACCATTTGCACAAAGCGCATCTTTGTTGCAAAGATAATCGAATAACCCATTCCCGAACTTTTGGCTTTTGCCACGATTTTGCCGGAGAAAAACAAACAATTGTAATTGAATTTTTAACATCTTTGTAGATAACCGCCCATTTTACCTGCCATACGCCATGATGCACAACTTTTCACTGTTCTCAATAATTTTACTGGGAAGCCTGCTGATGACGAATGGACCTGCCCTCATAGCCGGGGTGCCTCATACTGAGTCACCTCTATCCGGTGGACGTCCTGAAAAACAGTTCAAGGGCCCTTTGCGGGTCCACCCCGAGAATCCCCGCTATTTCACCGACCAAAGCCAATCGGTAATCTATCTTACCGGATCGCACACCTGCGAGGTGTTTCAGGATAATCCGGCCGATGGTTCGGCCGAATTCGATTTCGATAAATTTCTCCTCTTTTTACAAGAAAATAACCATAATTTTTTGCGACTCTGGGTCTGGGAGAGCCCCGGCCGATCGGCCGTTGAGCCGTTTTCCGAACGGTTCGGCCCAATGCCATATCTTCAGACCGGTCCGGGATTCACGCTGGACGGTACGCCGAAATATGATTTGATGCAGTTTAATCCCGAATTTTTTACCCGTCTCAAAAGCCGGGTAGAGGCGGCTTACCAGAACGGCATCTATGTGAGCATTCAACTTTTTCAAGGCCATAGCGTGGCCCAAAAGGCCGATTCAACCGGAGGCAACCCATGGCATGCACACCCTTACCACAAAGCGAATAATATCAACGGCATAGACGGCGATCGGGAGCAAGATGACAACGGTTACGAAATTCACACGCTCCAGGTGGCAGAAATTACAGCACTGCAGGAGGCATATGTAAAAAAGGTGATAGAAACGGTAGGTGACTTCGAAAATGTGCTGTTCGAAATCTCGAACGAGAGCCATGGCGCCTCGATGGAGTGGCAAAACCATATGGCGCAGTTTATCAAAGAGAGCGAAAAGAGCCGAAAATGGCAACATCCTGTATGGATCAGCTATGCTTTCGACCCCGATTTGGGATCCTGTTCCAACCTGGAACTGATGGGGAGTCCTGCCGATGCCATTTCGCCCGGACGGGAGGGCGACTTCCAAAACGATCTGGCGGTTGCCACCGGACAAAAGGTAATCTTCCTGGATTCCGATCATATGAAGCAGCTTGAAAATGATGCTTTATGGGTATGGAAATCGTTTACCCGAGGCCACAACCCTCTCTTCAGAGACTGCTACCTTCAGCGGGGTGAGAATGGTGCGCTGATTGTGACTTCTGCATTTAAACCCATACGCAGAGCCATGGGCGACACGCGTCGATATGCAGCCCGCATGGATCTGATAAATATGATACCTGTAGACGACTCTATTACCAGTTCAACCCGCTATTGTCTGGCTAAACCAGGAAGCGAATACCTGGTTCTTCAACCCGACTCAACACCCTTTTTTTTTAAAGCCGAAACGGCCAAATACCGTTTGGAGTGGTTCAATCCCTTTACAGGAAAGACAAAACGAGATGGGAGTGTTCGCTTAACCTCAGGTCGATACCAAATTTCACCACCCTGGAAAGGGGCTGCCATTCTCTATTTGAAGAAGAGGGGGAAATCGTAACCCTTCCACATAACTTGATTACAATAAAATCATGGAGAAATTCCGGGCAGAAAATGTTGTTAAGGAGTACGCCGGTCACACAGCGTTGAATCACGTCTCCATTTCGGTTAAGGAGGCATCGATTTTTGGACTTCTGGGTCCAAACGGTGCAGGCAAAACCACCCTGATCCGAATTATCAACCAAATTACAGCACCCGACAGCGGTGCGCTCTACTTCGACCAAAAGCCGATGAGAGCAGGCGATATCGCGCAGATTGGCTATCTGCCTGAGGAGCGTGGACTTTACAGGAAAATGAAGGTGGGCGAACAGGCACTCTATCTGGCACAGCTCAAAGGGATGCAAAAACAGGACGCCCTGCAAAGCCTGAAATACTGGTTCGAAAAATTCGATATGCTCGGTTGGTGGAACAAGCGGATCGAAGAGCTTTCGAAAGGGATGGCACAAAAGGTGCAATTCATCACCACAGTAGTACATCGCCCCTCCCTGCTCATTTTCGATGAACCCTTCACCGGATTCGACCCCATTAATGCCCAACAGGTCAAGAACGAAATCCTGGAATTGAAGAGAAGAGGCACCACCATTATCTTCTCTACCCATAATATGTCGTCGGTAGAGGAGATATGCGACGATATTGTCTTACTTCACCGCTCAGAAAAAATCCTTGAAGGGGCCACCGCTGCCGTTCGTGAACGTTTTAAGTCGAACACCTTCGAGGTAATTTGTGGTGCAAAAAACGAGGAGTGGGTACCGTTTTGCGACAGTCGATTCTCGGTGATTGAGCAGACTTCCCTTTCCAATCAGCAGACACGGCTGGTTGTCAAGGGCCATTTCGATTTACTCAACAACGAGTTAGTAAAGCTTCTGGCCGAACAGGCCACTATTGTCTCTTTCAAGGAGGTCATTCCCAGTATGAACGATCTTTTTATCCAGGTTGTTGAGGCGTGGAACCTAAACCCATCGAAAAATCATGAATAAGTCGTTCATCATCTTGAAGCGGGAGTATCTGACCCGGGTAAGGAAAAAGTCGTTTGTGATTATGACTATGTTAATTCCTATCCTGATGGCTTCCATGACCCTCATCCCGGTGTGGCTGGCTACACGTAACGACTCGCAAGATCGACTCATCGCTCTCTACGATCCGGCAGGGTTGGTGGCTAAGGAGCTCACCGATATGGGATCGACCCGCTTTCACAATCTGACAGAAGAGGAGTATATCGTAATCAGTAAGAACTTCCGGGCAGGTCGATTCTACGCACTGCTCACGATTCCCGAAGATCTTCCGGAGAGCCACCGGGCCGAGCTAATCTCCGACAAACCGATTGCTTTCGATGTAAAAAATCAGATTACCGGCCGGATCGACCAAATTATCGAGGCCCGGAAACGAAGAAAGGTGATGGCCGATTCGGGGATTCCCGATCTGGAGGCGCAGTTGGCGGCCACCCGAACGCACATCAGTTTCGAGACACTGAAAGTCGACACGAAAGGAGGAGCCGTTAAGAGCTCGACCGAAATTGCGATGGTAATTGGCTACCTCGCGGGATTTCTCATCTATATTTTTGTTTTTGCCTATGGCACGCTGGTAATGAAAGGTGTTATGGAGGAGAAGACCAGCCGGATTGTTGAGGTGATCATTTCGTCGGTAAAGCCGTTTCAGCTGCTGTTTGGCAAGATAATAGGAATTGGTTTGGTGGGGCTTACCCAGATTGTCATCTGGATTGTGCTGGGCGTACTACTTGCAGCCGGAACAGGCTTTCTTGCCGGGGATTCACTCCCCAATCAGGCGGCTCCCGACAAGCTGGCCATGGTTTTGCAATTGGCCGGGAATATGAATATCGCTCTTATTCTCTTTGCGCTTGTCTTCTACTTTCTGGGTGGATTCCTGCTTTATGCTTCGCTGATGGGAGCCATCGGATCGGCGGTCGACAGCGATGAGGATGCGCAGCAGCTCATGTTCCCGGTTACCATGCCTTTGATATTCTCGATGGTGATTTTGATTGCCGTGGCAAAAAATCCGGAGGGAACCATTGCCTTCTGGGCCTCTATGATACCTTTCACTTCGCCGGTTACCATGATGGTACGGGTTCCATACGGAGTTCCGGCCTGGGAGTTGCTACTCTCAATGGCCATACTGATAG
>JBFWIG010000024.1:0-13503 GCA_050256115.1 Bacteroidales bacterium
GGATAAAATCGATAAGCTCGATGCCGACGCCATCAAAGACGAAATAGAGCGCCGCCAAAGCACTTACGATACCGAACTGGCCAACCTCAAAGCACATCACATCAAAGAACTCGATGCCGTCGAAACCTACGATCAGGCTATGGGAATACTGCGCCAGACCTACACCGAGGAAGAGCTGAAAGACATCAAAACCCTTAACGACGCCCGGCTCCTCATTCAAAAAGACCAGCAGAAGAAAGAAGCTGAACTCTCGATGCAGCACATCGATACCCTTATTACCCTGCTCAATACCTTTATCGATGAAGGCAAAATGGAGAATGTTTCTTTCCTCGACAATATCATCAGCACCGAAGAATGGGAAGCCGCGAAAAAAATCCTTAACGAGCTGATCGAAAAACTGCAACAGCTCAAAAAGGAACGCAGGGAAGCAACCGGCGACACCTCCGAAAAAAAGGATCCCGGCCTCAAACTCCGCGGCAGCTTCCGCACCGACATCCTCGGCTTTACCACCGAAGATTGGGAAATTCTCTTTTCGGCCATCGATAAAACCGGCGACAAACTCGAAGAACTGGCCGACCGCGTGGGAATGGCCGCCTATGCCATCGCTAATGCCTGGTCGCAGGCAAACCAGATCGCTAAAAACAGCGAAGATAAAGCCCTTGCCGAGTACGAAAAGCGCATCGATTACCGCAAAAAACTTCTCGACGATCAGCTCGAGCAGGGAATCATCACCCAGGAGATCTACAACGAAAAAACCCAGGCCCTCGACGATAAACTCGACCGCCAGAAAGCCATAATCGCACGCCGCCAGGCCATCCGCGACCGCAATGTGGCCATATTTGAGGCCATCATTAATACCGCCGTGGCAATGACTAAAGTGCTCGATAAGCCCTGGCTTATGGCCCTCGTCGGGTTGGCAGGCGGGCTGCAGCTCGCTACCATCACCTCAACCCCTCTCCCGGAGATCCCCGGTAAAGACGATGGCGGTTTCCTCGATGTAATGCGCGCCCAGGATCGCAAAAAATTCCGCGCCCGTCATGAACCAAACCGTCGGGGTTGGATTACCCGCCCAACCGTCATAACCGGCGAAAAACCAGGCTCGCGCGAGTATGTTATCCCCGACGAGGCAATGGATAACCCTTCCATCGCCCCGCTTATCAGGCTGCTCGAAATGGCCCGCATCAGCCATAACCTCAAAACCATCGACCTTACTTCGGCGCTGCCTGCCCTCCCTGGCCGCGCCACCGGTGGGTTTATCCTGCAGGCACCGGCTCCCGGTCCGGCTTCCCCCGGCAAATCAATTCCATCGGCCGGCCAAAACGACCTCTTTGTATTGCATGAGGTGGCCGCGGCAATCCTCAACCTTAACCATATCCTCTCTTCCGGAAAAATACGGACACAGCTCGTTTACCAGGACCTCCGCGATATGGATGAAAAAGTCGAAACCATCGAAAACGAATCCACAATCTAAGCCATGCTCAGACTAAAAATCGGAAATACAAACATCGCCGTGGCCGAAGCCGATATCCCCGTCGTGCTCCGCTCTCCGCTGTTCCGCACCAGCGACGACAAAATCGCGGGCAGCTTTATCTTCAATTTCACGCTTCCCTTTACCGATCAGCTCAAAACCGAACTCGCCTTCGCCCACCGCCCGGCACGCAAAGGAAAACCAACCATCGACAAACCCTTTGAACTCTCTTTCGGCCCGCTATACTTCGCCGGCACGGCCACCGTCACCGAGCTTTCTGCCCTGCAGGTCGAAGTCAGTATGCCCGTCGATACCGGCGACATCGCCAAAACCCTCCGGAACAAAACCCTCCGCGACCTCGACCTCGATCAGCAAGTTACCTTTGAACCCAAAATATCCTACTCTCAAATCACCGTTCAGCAGGATTTCTTCTTCGAGGAATCCAACTCCTTCCTCGAAAAACTGTGGATCCATCCAAACGCCCTGCGCTTCGATACCCTCGGTATGCTCGATATGGGCACCTTCGAGTGGACCATCCCCTACAACGGTACGTTCAACATCAAGGCCGTAATCAACTGTAAATTCGGTACAATCACCATGCTCGGCGAAACCTTCCCCGCCGGTAACATCAGGGCCTTTGAAATGTACAAAAACGGCGTGCGCGTTTATGCCGAAGTTATCGAGGGCGACAGCTACGGCTATCAGGCCGCCTGGGAACTCCTCGAAGGCGATGTGATTACCTTCTGCGTTTCCGTCGATTCTGTGCCAGCCTACGGCTTCCACTACGTCATTTTTTACATCCTCGGCGGCACCACCATCGCCATCGACGACGGACAATCGCCTTTCGGACCCGAAACAAGCAACGGATACCCAGACCACAATTATACCGCCTTCCCGGTCAATAACCCCGTTATCCTCGGCAATGTCCCCGAAAGCCTTTATCAGATCGATTTCGCCAGCCTTAAAGAGCAGTACGAACAGTTTGCCCCTTACATTAACTATTTTATCGACAACAAATTCCCCTATGTAATCATGGGCGAAAAAAACGGCATCTGGTATGCCATGCTCAACCTGTTCTCTCCGTTTCCTTACCTGGCCTATATCATCAAAAAGTTTTCCGCTTTCATAAGCTACAACATCGTAAACAACCTGTTTGAAACCCCCGACCTCAAACAGCTTACCTACCTGCATAACTTCTTCATCAACAATTATTTTTACGAAGACACCCCCATCTACCTCAGCGAATTTGTGCCCGAAGAACCCCTGTCCGATTTCTTCCGGAATATCTGCAGCGCACTTGGCATCGCTTTCAAGGTCGATTCTACCCGCCGCAAAATCACCTTTAAGTTTATCGAGGATATTATGACCGACAGCACAGCCGTTGAGTTTTCACAGAATATTTCCGCGAAACCGGTGCTGCAAACCGTCAAATATTCCGGCTATTCTGCCAAATACACTGCCATCGACTGCGATTACCTCAAAAAGTACGTCAAATCCCTCGACGGCATCACGCAAAAAGGATCCGTCGCCCTGGTCAACGACCTCTCCGCGATCTCCGATCCCGAAATCAACGACGGCTATTATGTAACCACCCGCCACGCCTGGTATATCTGGAACTACGACCCCGAGCTGGGCATCCTCAACTGGATTTTCCACACCTTCGGATTTGCCCTCGAAATAAAAGATATCGACGAGGAATCAGAGGAAGAACCGTTTACCCTCGAAAACAAAATCAATACCTCCCTCATGGACTATTTCGACCCGGTTGACGGTAACGGAGATAAAACCATCAGCGCTCCCCCGCGCGATTGGCACGTTCCGCTCGTGCATCATGCCGGTAATTTCCGGCAGCTCCCCGAAACATACCGCGGCGACTACATCCAGGGCTTGCTGCTCTATTGCGGAAAGTACAACGACAGCAACGGCCACCCGTACCCCTTCGCCACAAACAGCGTTTACGATTTCGCAGGAACCCGCATCGCCAACCTCGGCATGACCCTCGACGGCGATTATGGAATCTTTAACAAAAAACTCAAAAAGTTTGTCGAATTCATGCTCGCCAGCCCCGGCGATTTTGTCTTTAACAAGCACCTCTCTCCGCTCGAACTCGCGAACCTCGACTTCTTCCGCTGGCACCGGATCCACGGAACCGACTTCCTGCTCAAAGAGGTAAGGTTCAACATCCGCCGCGACCATATCTCCACCGCCGAAATCACAGCCATCAGGCGAAACATATAATTCCCGGCTGTCCTTTACTTTCATAAGGCCCGAATCTATTTTCGCACGTAAATATCAAGTTATGGCCCTTGCCCTATTATCCAGCCCGCCCCAACCCGGCCTTAGCCACAACCCCTCTTTCTGGCGTTTGCAAAGCGACGACCCCTCCGAACCCAACCTCCGCGTTGACGCTACCATCCGGAATGGCACCGAAACCGTCGGCATCGACAGTATGCCCGCCGATTCAGCTGGTATTACAGTGCACGAACTCAGCGAATATTTTAAAACCCTCCTCGGCCCTACATTTACATTTCCCGATATAAACCAGCCTTTCAGGGTTGTGCCCGAAAATATCAAACACCTGGGCATTGTCTTTGAAGAATATTCCGGCACCCCGCCCACCGAGGTAGATCAGCTCGATGTGCAGGAATATCCCGTTATCTACGGCCGTATCCCCGACTACCTGCATACCTGGTTTTACAGCAATTACAACAGCTTCTCCGATTACCTCACCCTTACCAAAAATTTCCTTACTTTCTGGCCATCCACCCACAAAGTAACCAAAACCCAAACCGAAAAGCTGTTTTTCTGCAACTGGTGGTGGACCGCCGGGCATACCCTCAAATGCTATGTTACCCTCCATTTTACCGACGGCACTTCTTCCGGCAAGTACCAGGCCGGCGACGATACCATCGCTATGGCCAGGCAATACCTCGTTTGGGAATTTCATACCGGTTATGCAGCCCTCGGCATAGGTGCTTACATTAAAGCAAACCACCCCGGCAAAACCGTCGAAAGTTACGATGTTGAAATAGGCATTTCATCTGCCGACATCCGCTCGGCAAAGCATACTTACATCATCGATAACGACTATTACCCCAACAGGCGCGAGTTTATATTCCGCAACCCCCTCGGCGGTTACGATACCTTTGTCGCCACCGGAAAAGCCGAAACCATCAGCGAGTATGAACCCGAAATCATAGAAGAGCTTACCTGGTGGAACGCCACCGGCAATGCCCGGAAAATACTGCGTACAACCTTCGGCGAAACCATCGAATGTAACTCCGGATTTGTCACCCCCGCGCTGATGGAGGCCATGCCCCAATTCTTTGAATCCGACGATGTGTACGAAATCGTCAATGGTAAATTATTCCCCGTGGGCTTCCCCCGCCAGCAAATAACCCGCAAAACCGATCGCAACGGGCTGTCTTATTTCAAATTTTCCTACAGCTACCTGCCAATCCACAAAATTGAAACCGTACAATCCGGAAGCAGCGAATGAGCCAGGAACTCGAAAAACGGATAAAGGCGCTCGAACGCAAACTGAGCGAGATTGAACGCAAATCACTCGCGCTCAAACGTTCTTCCGTGGCCGGAGCGGTCCCCAATGTTAACCAGATCGGCTTCGACGAAATTATGTACAATATCGCCGATGGCCTCTGGTACTCTAAAAAACGCCTCCCCGATAACTCCGAAGTCATTGTCTGCATTGGTGGCGGATTGGCGGCTCCAAATCCATCCCACCTCCGTGCACACCAGATCGACAGCGCCGACGACCACCCGCCAGTGCCGGAAGAAAAGCGCGGTAAGATCGTGGCTACCAACGACATCACCGGTGCCATCGAAACGATCGGTAAAAACGAGGTAGGTGCCATCCTCGATGTTTACGCCGCCGACGACCCTTACTTCCCCATCGAGCACCTGATGGTAACTAAACCGGGCGTTACGCCCGACACCCGCGTTACCACCATGCTCAAACCCCGCGGCCTTCTGTGGGGCGGCATGGTAAGCTGGCTCGACGGAATGTGGTTTGGCGTATCAGGGGCTATCTATTATATTGCCGGAACTATGCTTTTCGCGCCCGACAATAAGCTCGAACTCGACGAGGCGGATCCCGACAACCCCCGCATCGACGTGATCGTGGCAACCGGCGACAGCGTGTTTACCGTTATCACCGGCACCCCTGGCGCCAATCCCGTGAAACCTTACGTGGACCCGGTGGCGCAGATCGAGATCGCTGAAATCACCGTGCCGGCAGGGGCCACCGGCTTCGGCGGCAGCATATTCCGCGAGGTGGTATATAATGAGAATATTGAATGGACCGGCACCGGCACCGGCGTTACGGTCGATTTCGACAGCCTCACAGATCCTTTCTTCGGGAGCAAGTGCGCGTCGGTGGGCAGCATCGGCAACAACGATTACATCAAATTCGTAAACGACGCCCCGGTAGCCGTTGCCGACTTCGATAATCTTTACTTCGCGCTGAAGCTCAAAGCCGCGGCAAGCAAAACCGACTACATCACCGTTACCTTTTACCTTGCCGGCGTGGCAATATCGGCCGCGGCAATCGTGCAGATAAACCGCACAAGCATGGCCTGGCAGCAGCTCTACCTGTTGATGCAGGAGATCAAATTCAAGGGCACGCAGTTCGACGAAGTGCGGTTCGTGTGGCGCAGCACCGGCGGCGATCATAGCGGCTTTTATCTTGATTATATCCGCCTTGAAAAAGGCATATCGGCGCCCCCGGTTAACACATCAATTATCCTCGAAGGCGACGTAACCGGCAATGGCGTAACCGGCACACCGGTGCAGACTACCCTGAAAACCGTAAACGAGGATGTAGGCGAGTTTGGCAGCGCGACCAAAGTGCCTAAAATCACCGTGGATGCAAAAGGCCGGGTAACGGCGGTGGAGGATGTTGATATTACAGGCGGTGGCGGCGGCGGCAGCACCCAGCTAACTGCCATCCCGGCAACGGATAAAACGGCCAGCGGCATTACTACCCAGTTTACCGCTTTTGAGGCGCAGGCGTTTGGCGACGTGGTGAAGATCAACAGCAGCGGCAAAGCGCAGATAGCAAAAGCGGATGTGATCGCTAACGCTACCGCGCTGGCAATGTGCGTAAGCGAGAGCGTTGAAGCGGATGCAACCGGCAATTACCTGCTGATCGGCTTCGTGCGAAACGACGCCTGGGACTGGACCGTAGGCGGGGATATCTTCCTGACAATTACCGGCACTTCCGGAAACACGCTTTCGCAGACTTCGCCTTTTGCAGCAGATCCGATTGTGGAAGATACAGTCGTGCAGCTTTTGGGCGTGGCAAATTCAGCAGACACTATTTATTTTAATCCTCAACTGGTTCAGGTTGAGCTAAAACCTAATTAAAGATGGCAATATTTTATATTGATTTTGAAAACGGTAACGACGCGAACGATGGCAGTACATGGGCATTGGCATGGAAAACATTTGAATTTGGCGCAACAGCCGCAAGAATAGCACCCGGCGATGAAATTAGGGTAGCAAAAAGTGCAGATCCTACGTCATTAGGTCAAACTGCCTTATGGACCGGGAGCGATGGTCAATTTGTGAATATAAGGCCCACATCATCTTCAAATACTTCGCCAATAGTTATCACAAAAGATGGGCATGGACTGCAGTCTGGTGATATTGTTAAAATTTTCGGTCACACAATTAATACAAATGCTAATGGACTATGGAAAGTTACATACATTTCAGATTCACAATTTTCGTTGGATGGTTCGTCCGGTAATGGAACAGGAGCATCATCAGGCTATTTTATTAAATCAACAAATAAAGTAGTTCAACTCACAACCCCTGTTACTCAGGACATTTGTAATTGCGACAGCATTTGGACGGCTGGTGCTGGGTGTACAGTATCTTTAGAGACTGCAATAGTAAAAGAAGGTTTAGGTTCTGCAAAAATTGTTTGTGGTTCGGGTACAAACCAGATACTGGCAAAATTTGCCTTGCCGTCCAGTATAGATTTAAGCGCTTATGAGCAAATATCTTTCTGGTTTCAGAGCAGCGCAGCTATTACAGCAGGTATGTTGGAGATTAGACTTTATAGTGATGCGGCTTGCACAGCACTTGTAGAAAGTTTACCATTTAGCGATTGTGTTGGATTTGGAAGAATTCGTCCGGAAGTAATAAATAAAGGATCGGCTTTATCAGCAACAGTACAAGGTATAGCATTGTACGCTGTAACTTCACAGTCTGGCAGAACGATGTATTTAGATAATATTATAGCATGTAAAGCAGCATCAGAACCCGACTCTTTAACACTTCGTTCGCTTATATCAAAAAATATTGAGAATGAAAACGGGGACCATGCTTTTTTAGGAATTCAAGCCATTGTTGGAAGCTGGGTATTATTAGATAATGTTTACAACACATATACCAATGTAGGTCGAGGATATTCAGGACAAACAGAAAATGTCACAGCTTATAAAAGAGAGGGAATAATAATTGATATTAATGCCGGAAATGCGCAAAGAATTATGGATAGCGGCACGGCAGAAAATCACATCAAATTTATTGGTGGATTTAATCCGGAAACAAATATTAGAGATGGTTATACAGTAATTGATGGTTTAACACAATTACGTACAGGTATTTATGGTTATGGTAGAAATTATGTTGATTTATCATACTTTCAAGTAACAAGATTTGACGGAGGCATTCTTTATTTTCCGGTATATGGAGATTTTTTAAACCTGATAGCAACAAATAATACTACTGGATTTAGATTTTATACTGCATTTATAAATTCTATTTTCTCAATTAACAATGCGACAGGAATAACTACAGATATTTATTCAGGGGGAATAATAGGTACATTGGAAAACTGCACTTCAAATAACTCTATGTTTTCTGGTATTGAATTTATCACTGATAAATTTGTGCTTATAACAAATTTGATCTGTAATAACAATGAACAGAACGGAATTCGATTTTCTCTTTACAGTTACAATGTTGATATAATAAAGTCAGTCTGTTATAACAAAGGTTCAGGGATATTTTTCAATTCTGGAACTGGTCGTGTTAAAATCAACAGAGCTATAGATATAAATTTTAATTCAACCGGAATTACCTTTAGCTCAACTTATTCAAAAATATATCTTATTAATAACTTGAACTATAACAATACTGCGATTAATTTTTCCAGCTCAAACAATTATGTTTACAAAATTGAAAAAGCAAATTATTCATCAGCTTATTTATTCAATTTAGCATCAAGCAATTTCAATTATGTTTATGAAATAAATGAAAGCATTGCAGCAGCAGGTTCTATTTTATTTTATGGTCAAGCATTAGAATTCTATGTTTTTAAAGGGAATTTTAGCGGCTATCCGTTAACACTTTCTACTGATTCTGTGAGGTCTATATATTTTATAGATTGTATTTTAGATAAACTTGATCTGCCTGCCTCTCTTATAATAGCAGACGGTCGGGTTTATCAGCATAACTACAATTTATCAGGTAATCACTACATAGCCACAGAATACGGCTACATTGAAAATGACTCATTAGTTCGTCATACAGAATCCGGGTTTTCCTGGAAAATAGCTATTACTTCAAGCTATCGTCACATTGAATACCCGATTAAATTTTCAATCGCTAAAATATTTTGTTCCGGAGGGAGTCAGGCTATTTTGTCGTGCTGGGTAAAAAAGACTCATGCATCCGATATAGGCGCAAAACTGTTGGTAGATCATTATTCCAATGTAACAGTAGCATCAGATGTATCGACAGAGGCTTCCGAAACAACAGAATGGCAACAACTAATTTTATACATCACTCCAACAGCAGATGGAGTAGTTGAATTAACGCTTGAAGTTTACTGGCAATCAGGCGATGCGGATGAATTCGTTTATGTTGACGATGTAAGTGCAGCACAATTAATTTAAAAATCATGGCAGAAATTGTTTATTTGGCGCAGCCTTTCATTGAGATTCCGGGGAATAGCACTCATAAGCTATTCACTATGGATTATGCCTATATGGGTCAACCTTTCGTTCGCGGCGAACAATCGCAGCAGCAAACCATCGTCACCGGCAACGTCAAGCGCATCCTCAAAGTTGACTGGCCGTATGTAAAAACAATCATAAACGTGGAGGGGTAATGGAAACCACCGCTATCGTACTTTTTGCCGCCTTTGCCCTTGTATTTATCACCAGTTGCGTGTTTTACTGGCTGGGCAAGCGCACCATGCTCCGCTTCGTTATGCAATGGGCAACCATCGTTTTATTAATCCTCGTGGCATTTTTGCTGGTTGTGCTGATCGGCAAAGATATCCCGCTGTTTGTAAACGATGTAAAAAGCTATTTCTGACCATGCCCGACCTGCTCACAAATATCATCAACAAGCACATAACCGATCGAGGCAACTATGTGTATGTGAGCAGGCAGGTGATCCGCCGCATCGCGCAGGAATTTAAGAACCAGGGCCACTGCCAGCGTTGCAAGGTTCTCTATGCCAAAGGCTACCGTTGTGGGTACACACAGCGCAGCGATCAGGAATACAATGCCGTGATGCTCCGTAACTGGGAGCGCTATGTAGCCAATGAGCCACCCTCACCCGAACGCCTGCCCTCCGGCCTCGAATATCCGGATATGGAAAAACTTGAAATTGTGGAACCGGAAAAAATCATTGACCCTACATGCGGGGATATTTCTCATTAAATCCCGGGCCAACCTCCCGCCTGAAACGCTTTATATACTGCTCCGTCTGCTCCAGGCTGTGATGCCTGAAATGCAGCTGCAGCTCCCTCAGCGGTATCCCCGCGTCGCTGGCCTTACCGGCCGCGTTATGTTTCAGGTCATAAATCCCCTTCTTGATATTGTGCCTCTTGGCCCATTCGCGCCAGCGGTCGGCTATCCGCGTCGGGTAGTTTTCCCAGTCCCCCGGCACCAGCCCCGTCGAAAAAACATACCACTCCGGATCCAGCCTTTCTAAATGCAAACTCCTGAAATCCTCTATCAGCTCCGGCGAGGGTATGCTTACCCACCGGCTTTTCTTGTTTTTCGTTATCCGGCCATCAAGGTAAATAGCCCCCTCGTCAAGCTGAATATTATAAACCTTCAACCGTATTATCTCTGCAGGCCGCAACGCGCAATAAAATACAAGCCCGGCGCAAAGCCACACGGTAAAATCTTCCTCCCGCAGGTTGGTCTTTATCAGCTCCATTTCTTCCGGGCTGAACATCACCAGGCTGGGTTCTTCCTCTTCCAGTTGGTCCACCGCCTGCCACGGGTTGATATGTAAATTAAACCGCTTGTTCATCATGGTCCACATCGCTTTCAGGGCGTTCACCATATTGTTATGTGTCCTGTGCGCGAGGCTCAGGTCCTCTATCAGGTAATCCGAAAACTGCTGTGCGATCATCGACGAAATATCCTCTACCGCCAGGCTGCTGATCCGCCTCAGCGTTAAAAACTTCTCAAACTTCCCGGCAGCATCCTTATAGGTCAGGTAAGTGCGCCGCCGGTTGCTTGCCTTTTTCAGCGCCAGTATTCTTTCAATCGCTGCCGTTGCCCGGGTTTTCCCCAACGATTCCGCCGCAAACGGGTTGCCGCCCATCATCAGCCATTCGTTCAGCTCCTTTATCAGCTGATCCGCTTTCATTCGCCTGGCCGTGGCAGTCTTTAACTTCAACGAAATATACTTCCTGAAAGGAACCATAACCATCTTTTCCGGGTGCTGATACATATACTCAACATACCATTGCTTCTCCAGGTCATTGCCCCTGTCGTTCAGCTTCGCACGCTTAAACTTTTCCATATTGCCTCCACTTTAATAGACTTACCACTAAATCAATAATATACATATCACCCGCATACAATCATACAAACCTGTATTAAAACAAAGGCGCTTACTACTCGTAAACGCCTCATTTTCAACACGTAAGATTTTATTTGTAGCGGGAGCAGGACCCGAAACAACCTTGCCCAACACCTGTAAATCAGCATGTTGCAAATTTGTTTCCGCCATTTTTAATAAGTTTTTCATCCCTCCTGTATTAATTCCCGTGTTAACTTTTCGCACTTAACTTGTTATATCACAATTTACTAAAGTAGATTTATCTCCACGTTAGTTGTTAATCCCATGCCCTTCCGATTTTATCTCATGCCGCTCGATTATCTTATGCAAATATTCTATCTGCCGCGTCATTCGTGCCCGGTCCTCGTTCCACTTCTCCATCAGGTCGTCATAAACCCGTTTACTCACATAGCCATACTGAGGTTTCGGCTCCGTTACCTTTTCCTCAACATCCCCGTTCCACCAGTATGCCGGCGATACATCCAGCGCACGGCTGATCTTTTCAAGAGTATCTACATTAGTATTCTTATTCTTTATCATCTTATAGTACGTCGCAGCAGCTATCCCACTCGCAGCTATAAACTCAGAAACAAATGCAAACTTCTTATTTACAAGTGTTTCTATCTTACTGTAATCCATCCGTTTACTCCTTTTTCTTTATTTAGATCAAATAAAAATTTTACCAAATACATACTTTTTTCCACTTTTTTTATCCACTAAAGTAGATTTCTGTGAATTATAGTGTATATTTGACGCACAAATTCAGCACTAATATAGCACAAATTACGCACTCTTACTATTAAATTATGTTAAATAAAACTTGTCAACCTCAAAAACCTCAATCAATTACGGATAACCTTCCCCGTAATTATGTCCTAACCGCCTGGGAAACCCTCAACCGGAAATTCTCTAAAAGCTACATCCAAAAAGTAGCCACCGGTGCCCGTAACAACCTCGAAATCATGGAAGTGCTGATCGATATCGCCCGTAAATATCGTATCAGCCTCGAGCAAATCAGCAAAAGTATTGCCGACCTCTCAAACAATAATCCCGATCTATCATAAATCATGATTAAACCAACCCGACAGCAAATCATTTGCACCATCCCCGACAAACAGCCCGAGCCATGGTTCGACATCAAATACAAAATCATCGTGGGCGACAACGAATACCTCCGCGAATACTCCTGCCAGGCACTTACCGCGGCCCAATCCCGGCAAAAGCTCGAAGCCCTGATCCGCTTCGACGAAATCGATCAGTTTATTATTCTCTCAAACAAACGCAGAAAATAACATGGCAGCCGATTTACCCTTGCAGAAAATCAAAAAAACCCGGTTGATAATCCGCCACCAGGATCCCAAATTTCTCACCCCGGCCCTCCAAAAATTCAGGGTAAAGTATCTCCGCGAACTACAGGAAAAGCTATCCGAACAACTGCAAAAACTCCACTGATCTGCCATGCTGAAACAACCTCTCAGAAAATTCCCCTTCGGGCACATGGTCACGGCCAGCGGGCAGGAAATAAACCTGTTCAACCCCGATCCCGATAAAATATCCATTATGGATATTTCCGCAAGCCTCTCGAAGATATGTCGATTTGGTGGCAATATAAACAAGTTTTATTCGGTTGCTCAGCACGCCTGCCTGGTGGCCTGGCTGGCCCCTCCTCAACTCTCGCAGGCAGCCCTGATGCACGATGCCGCCGAAGCCTATTGCGGCGACGTTATCCGCCCCCTCAAATCAATGCTCGGTAAAAAATATGGTGAAATTGAAGAAAAGATGCTCCGGGCGATCTTCTCCCGTTTCTGTATCGATTACGGGCAGCTGCAGCACGTTAAGAAATACGACGATCAGGCGCTTGAAATGGAAGAACAGGCGCTATTTAACAACAAAGAACTGTTCCAGAAAACCATCGCCTTTCAAAGCAGCTGTTACATCAAAAGCTCCAAATCTCCCACCTGGAACTGGGAGCACCAATATGCCAGAAAGGCTTTCCTCGAAACGTTCAACGAAATCCCAAAACTTAAACTCTTTAAACAGGCAGAAAATGGATAGACAATTTATGAAATCCCTTGCCGCCATGTGCAAGGCTTTCCTTAAAATCTACGAGGAAAACACCAACCTCGAAAAAAAGCTGGAACAGGTTCAGATCGATTTCCCTTATGAAATTGAGAAGCGAGACAAAGAAATCTGCTACC
>JBFWIG010000025.1:0-13380 GCA_050256115.1 Bacteroidales bacterium
CTTGAGCCATTTCTGCTTTATCCGACAACGCGCCCCCTTCCGGCTGACCCGTTAACAACGATGAGGACTCCGGCTGAAGGGTATCACTCTGCGGAGTGGATTCGTTTGACGAAGGTGTATCATAACCGGTATTAACCCCGGCAATTACAGCACCTGCCCCATACTGGGGAACATCCGATCCCGCCTCATTCAAGGCATCGGCCAAATCGGAAGCGGGATTAACGGCCTCACTATCTAAGGTATCGGTAAGATTGGATTTAATCTCATTCAGGTCTTTGCGTACATCCGAAAGGATGCCGCCATCAGTTGCGGCAATCTCGCGCTGAATCTCTTCAGAGGCCTTCTTGAACTCACGAACCCCCTTACCCAAACCTTTGGCCAGATCCGGAATCTTATCGGCCCCAAAAAGAATGAGCACAAACAGCAATACAAGAAAAATTTCGCCTCCGCTAATCATAGAATTATACCTTGAACATTAGTCGTCGAGTAAACCTTTCAGAATTCCCCGCTTCGACGAACGAACAAATTCAATAATGGTGTTTCTCTCTTCGGTGGCATCGAAATTGTCTTCGATGAAACGCACCGCATCGGCATAGTTCATGCCTTGGTTAAACAGAACGCGGTAGATATCCTGAATTTCGTTGATTTTGTCGTTAACAAACCCTCTCCGACGGAGCCCTACAGTATTGAGACCGCAATAAGCCAGCGGTTCACGTCCGGCAATGATATAGGGAGGTACATCTTTCCCCACCAGCGATCCGCCGCGGAACATTACATGTTCGCCAACTTTAACAAATTGATGTATCATGGTTCCGCCGCCCAGAATGGTCCAGTCGCCCACACTAACCTCGCCGGCAATGGCAGAGTAGTTTACCAAAATACAATGATTTCCCACAACGCAATCGTGGGCAACATGGGTATAGGCCATAAGCAGACAATCGCTTCCAACAATGGTGGTTCCTTTCGAAGCTGAACCGCGGTTTACGGTTGCACTCTCACGAATGGTGGTACGATCGCCAATCTGAGCAAGAGAGTATTCGCCCTGGAATTTGAGATCCTGCGGAATACCGGCAATAACGGCTCCGGGAAAGATACGGCAGTCGTTTCCGATGCGGGCTCCATCCATAATTACAGCACCAGAGCCGATCCAACAGTTGTTGCCAATCTGTACATCGGCCGAGATATTGGCAAAGGGCTCAACCACAACATTATCGCCGAGTTTTGCGTCGGGATGTACAACTGAAAGGGGATGTATAGTCATATTAATCAATTAATTACACTCTATTTCTTGCAATCTGGGCCATCAGCTCACCCTCCGATACAAGGGTCTCGCCCACATAGGCCTGTCCAAACATCACGACAATGCCCCTGCGGATATCTTCGGTAAGTTCCAGCTTGAGAACCAATGTATCGCCGGGTACCACCTTCCTCTTGAACTTCACTTTGTCGATTTTCAGGAAGTAGGTGGAGTAGTTTTCAGGGTCGGGCACAGTGCTCAGGGCAAGAATGCCACCCACCTGTGCCATAGCCTCAATCTGCAGTACCCCCGGCATCACAGGTTCGTCGGGGAAATGACCCATAAAGAAGGGTTCGTTCATCGTGACATTTTTCACCCCTACAACCGACCGTTCATCGAGATGGATAATTTTGTCGACCAGTAACATGGGGATCCGGTGAGGCAAGATGGATTTGATGGCATTTACATCGTAAACGGGGGGCTTCATCGGGTCGTAGAGAGGAATCCTCGCCTTGGCAGCCTCTTTCCTGATAATCTGTCGCACTGTTTTGGCCAACTCGGTGTTAGCCAAATGGCCAGGACGCCGCGCTACCACACGACCCACAATCGGCATCCCGATAAGCGAAAGATCGCCCACCATATCGAGCAGTTTGTGACGGGCCGGTTCGTTATTGTGATGCAGCTCCAGATTATTGAGTACCCCTTCGGGTTTTACCCGAAGATTGGTCATATTAAAGAGTTCGGCCAGATGCGACAGCTCGGAAGGCTCCATGGGCTTTTCGGCAATAACAATGGCATTCTGCAAATCGCCCCCCTTAATCAGGTTATGTTTGAAGAGAGCCTCCACCTCGTGCAGAAAGACAAAGGTGCGGCACATGGAAATATCAGAAGCAAAGTTGTTGATAGAAGAGAGCGAAGCGTATTGGCTGCCCAGCACCTTAGAGTTGTAATCTATCATTACATCGATGCTAAGCTGATCGGCCGGATAGATACTGATACTGACACCGCGTTCGGGCTCGTGATACTCTATCGGCTCCTTTACCACATAATATTCGCAGTGTGCATCCTGCTCAACAACGCCGGCTTCGAGGAGGGCCTTAACAATCAGAGAGGAGCTGCCATCCATGATAGGTGCCTCAGGTCCGTCTATCTCCATAAGGACATTGTCGACCGATAACCCGGAAAGAGCAGCCAATACATGCTCTATCGTACTTACTTTGGCTCCGTTTTCTACCAGTGTGGTTCCTCTGGAGGTATCGGTTACATACTCGGCCAGCGCATGAACAAGCGGTTGTGACTCGAGATCGACTCTGCGAAAAACATATCCGTGATTAACCGGAGCAGGATGGAACGTGAGGGTAACAGGCAAACCGGTATGCAGCCCCTTTCCTGTTACTGAGACAGGTTTTCCAATGGTTTGTTGTTGTCTTGCTATCATTGAATCTGGGTAAGGTTACAAAAGTTTTTTGATCTGCTTTTCGATGGCATCCAGGCGGGTACGAAAATCGGGCAAATGGCGGAAGAGCGCGGCCGCACGAAGATAATCGCGCAGTTTAAAAGCGGGCGAACCCATAATATCCTCGCCCGATTGTACATTCCCCATAATACCAGACTGTGCCCCTACTTTTACATTATCGCCCACAACGGCATGGCCTGCAACCCCGACCTGACCGCCAAACATACAGTGACTGCCTATACGGGTGGAACCGGAAATTCCGGTTTGCGAAGCAATAACGGTATGTTCGCCCACCTCAACGTTGTGAGCTATCTGAATCAGGTTATCCAGTTTGGTCCCTTTTCGGATACGGGTGGAACCCATGGTAGCACGGTCTATACAGGTATTGGCCCCTATCTCAACCTGATCTTCAATAACGACATTCCCAATCTGAGGAATCTTTTTATAGACACCATTATGGGGGGCAAAACCAAACCCGTCGGCACCAATCACCGCGCCGGCATGGATAATGCAACCATTGCCGATACGGCAACCGGCGTAGACCTTTACGCCGGCATAAAGGGTGGAGTCGTTGCCAATCTCAACCCCGTCGCCCAGAAAAACCTGAGGAAAAATCCTGACATTGTTGCCAATGCGTACGTTCTTGCCAATATAAGCAAAGGCACCGATATAAGGGTTCTCGCCAATCTGTGCCGATTCGGCAATGCTTACCTGCCGGTCGATACCGGTTTCGCGTGGTTTTGCCGACTCATAGAGTTCGAGCAGTACTGCCAACGACTGGTAAGGATCGTCAACCCTGATGAGGGTGGCCGAAACGGGAGCGGTAAGCAAAAGACGCTTCGAGACAAGCACTATTGATGCCCCGGTGGAATATAGATACTTCTCGTACTTGGGATTCGACAGAAAACAGAGCGTACCGGGCTTCCCCTCCTCAATTTTTGAAATGCCGCTAACGGCAGTCTGAGGATTACCCTCGACTTCGCCCTGCAGCACGTCGGCAATCATTTTGGCAGTGAATTCCATTGAAAAAAACAAATTTGGGCAAAGGTAAAAATTTATTTCTTAGAAATTTCCCTCTTTGGGGTAGCATAGGTAGTGCTTCTCTACCATTTTAGCCAATCCGGCAAGGTTTTCCATGTCGGACACCTCGTAAATGTCGGCAAGGGAGCCATCTTTCATCTGGATCAGGATTTGCGCTGAATCGGGATCGTAGGCGTGGTTTACAATTTGACCCTGAAAAACAAAGTATTCTGCCTCTTCGGGAGAGATTGCCAGCGCTGCCGACAGGGTGGCTCTGCGCTGAAAAAGAGTGGCCTCATCGAATGGTTTGGCCTGAATTTCGGTCCGAAAGAGCTTCCGCGACATAAAAGCCGAGGAGAGGAGCGAGAGCACCTTGTCGGGATGCAGAACCCATGCCTTTACCGACACCAGGATATCGTCGTCCGAAAGGGCTGCGTAGAGAGGCAGCGGTTGTGCCGCAGAGCCTTGGTCTGGCCCGTGTAAAAAGAAGTTGAGCGCAGGGGTGGCAAAGAGCCTCTCCCCTCTCCCTGCCAACAGTCGAGCCCGTTCTAAAATCCGGATAAGTAACATCTCGGCCGATATGGCGGTTTTATGATAGTAGACCTGCCAGTACATTAATCGACGGGCTATCAGAAACTTCTCGATAGAGTAGATCCCTTTGGCCTCGACGGCCAGTTGGTCGTTGCAGACCGTAAGCATTTTCAGGATTCGGTCGGAGCTGACTACTCCCTCAACTACACCGGTAAAGAAGCTGTCGCGCCTGAGGTAATCAAGCCGGTCCATATCCAGCTGACCCGAAACCAGTTGGTGAAGAAACCGTTTGTGATAACGGTTGCAAAAAATATCGATGGCAAGTGAGAGGCGGCCTCCGTTCTCTTGGTTGAGGGCCTCCATAAATAGCAGCGAAAGAGCCTCATGACTGTATCCGGTAACAATCGAGGTTTCGAGGGCATGTGAAAAGGGACCGTGACCAATATCGTGGAGCAAAATGGCCACCAAAACAGCCTCGGCTTCGGCCTCGGTGATAGTACACCCTTTACTGCGTAACACATCGATTACCTGATCCATAAGATGCATTGCGCCTAAGGCGTGCTGAAAACGGGTATGCTGCGCACCCGGATAAACAAAATGTGCCAGTCCCAACTGCCGGATCCAACGGAGACGCTGGAACCAGGGGTGTTCAATCAGGCTGAAGCAGAGCGCAGTAGGGATGCGCATAAAGCCGTGCACCGGATCGTTCACGATTTTGGGTTTGTAGGACAAAACGGGCATAAGGTAACGATGGTTGTACATCCGCAAAGATGCCATCTTTTTTTCATTTCCGGGGTAAAATGCGTAACATTGCCCTATAAGATAAGCACCCTATGTGGTTTTTGTGTAGTAAGGAGATTCGCTCGTTTTTTTCGTCTCTTACAGGTTATCTGGTACTTGCCATCTTCGCGCTTGCCACGGCGCTTTTTCTTTGGATCCTGCCGGGCCCGCTCAATCTGGCGGAGCAGCGGTATGCGGTACTTGACCCGCTCTTTCTGATGGCTCCCTGGCTCTTCCTTTTTCTGGTGCCTGCCATTGCCATGCGCAGTTTTGCCGAAGAGAAGAAGAGCGGAACCCTTGCCATCCTGTACGCCCTACCGCTATCTGACTCCCGACTGATTCTGGGAAAGTTTTTCGGGGTGCTGGCTCTTCTAACGCTCGCGCTGGTAGTGGTTCCCCTCTATATTCTCACCCTGGCCCACCTATCTTCCCCCGCGGGATATCTCGACTGGGGAGCTGTTTGGGGCGGAATCGCCGGGCTTTTGATGTTGGGTACGCTCTACACCGCTATCGCCATTTTTTGCTCTACTCTCACCGATAATCAGATAGTGGCATTTTTAACGGCACTTCTACTCTCGCTCTTTCTATACCAGGGGTTTGAATGGATAGCCATGGCTTCCTCCTTTTCTAACGCACCGCTATTCTGGCAGGAGCTGGGTATTCAGGCTCACTACCATTCCATTAGAAGGGGTGTGTTCGATAGCCGGGATCTCCTCTATTTTGCGGGACTTACAGGGATCTTTCTCATACTCAGCCACCGAATCCTCTTTCTCCGGCACGGACAAGAGGTTTTATCGGGAGGGGCCGGGAGAAGGGCCAACTACCGACTCATATTTCTGGCAGGAATATTGGTTTTGCTGATTATCGGTTCGCGCTATCTCTATGTAAGAGTAGACCTTACATCGGGGCAGCGTTATTCGCTCTCCGACTATTCGCGCAAAGTGCTGTCGGAGATAGACGAACCTCTCAAGGTGACCCTGCTGCTGAATGGTGAACTGCCTGCCGAATTTGCGCGATTACAGCGCGAAACGGAGGAGTTTCTCTGGGAGTGCAACCTCTATTCAGCACGCAAATGGGTGGTAGAAAAGGTAGACTGGGCAGCTATGACCATCCGGGAACGTGAGGAGAAGAGCGGCTACTGGATGGAAAAGGGCTTTATCCCTTTCGATGTTGAAGAGCAGACAGCACAGGGAACGACAAAAAGAGTCTCGATCTTTGCCGGACTCTATCTGGAGGGAAAGCGCGGTTCGATAGCCGTAAACCTGTTGCAGCAAAGCAGCAGGGTGGCGATGGGCGATCCGCTGCATGCGGCAGTAGAGATGCTGGAATATGAGTTTATATCGGCTCTGCGAACCTTGCAACAGGAGGAGATAGAAAAGATCGCTTTTTTGGAAGGACACGGCGAATGGGACGCCTGGGAGACGGACGACATTTCGCGCGAACTCTCTCGCCGCTTCCAGATTGACAGGGGTTCGGCCGGAGAGGAGCCCGACCTGCTGGCACCCTATAAAGTGGTCATTGTTGCCGGCCCCCGCCAACCGTTTCCGGAGTCACATAAACGGGCCATCGACAGCTATCTGATGCAGGGAGGCACCCTGCTTTGGCTGGCCGACGGCGTAACCGTCGAGACCGATTCGCTGGTTAAGGGCCGGACATTGGCCTATGCCGCCGACCGGAGCTGCGACGATCTGCTCTTTACCTATGGCGTGCGAATTGTGCCTTCGTTAATTCTGGACCGACAGTGCGGGCTGATGGTGGTAAGCCGAAAAGGAGCCGACGGGGTATCGAAACTGACCCCGATTGCCTGGCCTTTCTGGCCGCTACTCTCAACCGGAGGCAACCATCTCCTTTCCAAAAACAGTGGTATGATTCTGGCCCGGTATGTGATCCCCATCGATACCGTGGGAGGCAATAGCGAGGTAAAAAAACATGTGCTGCTCACCTCTTCGGAAAGTGCTTTATTGGTAAAGACACCTGCTCCGATTGTTTTAGACGATACTATCCTGCCCGAAGCCACGGGAGGAAGAGACTATCCGGTGGCCGTGTTACTCGAGGGAGAATTTCCTTCGCTCTTCCGGAATAACAGACCCCATCTTTACGAAGGGCAACCGGTAACCAAAAGTAAACCGACCCGGATGATTGTGGTTTCCGATGCCGATATTATCAGGAATGAGGTTAAGATGAGTGCCTCGGGCCCAATGGTAGCCCCCCTGGGTTACGATGAGGCAACCCGGCAGTGGTTTGGAAACAGAGAATTGATAACCCGATTTGTCTACTACCTTGCCGACGAAACTGATTTGGCAAAACTAAGAAACAGGCGCTTTGCCAGCTACCCGGTTAATCCGGTTAAGATGGAAAACGAACGCGATTTTTGGAAACTGTTTCATGTAACAGTGCCCATCCTTATACTGGCCATTTCCGGTATAACGATTACTGCTGTACGAAGGAGGCGGTACAGAGGTCCGAAGCTACCAAAGGGCAATGGCTGAGACGTTCCCAACTACATTATCGCCCTCTTTTACAGAGAGATTGGTATTGAGCGGCAAAAAGAGATCTACCCGAGAGCCAAATTTGATGAAACCCATATCTTCCCCCTGGAGCACTTGTGCCCCCTCTTTGGCATAACAAACCACCCTGCGGGCTACAGCACCGGCAATCTGGCGCACCAAAATTTCACGTCCACGGGCATCTTTAATGACCACCGACGACCGTTCGTTTTCGGACGACGCTTTGGGGTGCCAGGCTACCAGCTTTGAACCGGGATGGTAGGCCGAAAAGACAACAGTACCGCTTATGGCATAACGGTTTACATGAACATTGAGCGGGCTCATAAAGATGGAAACCTGCAAGCGTTCATCATTAAAGTATTCAGGTTCGAACACCTTTTTCACCACTACAATTTCGCCATCGGCAGGCGAGATAATCAGCGAATCATCGGGCGTAAAGGGCCGGAGGGGGTTGCGGAAAAACCAGAGCAGAAAGAGGAAAAAGAGGAGCGAAGCCATGGGCAGCAGCCAGGCAAAAAAGTTTGTGGGCTTAACAAGCCAATAAACCACTACATTCAGAAGAACCAGGAGCAGGAAGGCTCCAACCAGGATCAGAATGCCCTCGTGATGTAATCTTATTTCCAAGACGGTAGATTATGGGGGTTAATAGACAAATATACGCAAATAGAGATAGACAATGGGCGAGGCCAGCAGTACCGAGTCGAAACGGTCGAGTAATCCACCGTGGCCGGGGAGCATGGTACCGGAATCTTTAATATTAAGACTCCGCTTAAGCATAGATTCGTTCAGATCGCCATACACGCCAAAGATCGAGATAATCACGGCCATGGCTACCCAGTCTGTAAGACGCAAAATGGGAAACCCTTTGGAAAGAATCAGAGCTACGGTGAGTGAGAGAAGAGCTCCGCCGGCAAAACCTTCCCACGATTTCTTAGGCGAAATCCGTTTAAAAAGACGGTGCTTCCCAAAACGGCGTCCGGCAAGGTAGGCTCCGGAGTCGTTGGCCCATAGAAGAAAGAAAAAGCCCAACAGCACCTCGGGGGTAAAAAAAATCTGCCCCTCCTTGTGCAAAAAGATAAAGTAGTTGAAGAGCGAAAAGGGAAGTGCTATGTAGATAACTCCCAGAATTGAGACGGCTATATTATCGAAAGGACGAAGATTCCCTTTATAGAGTTCTGATATGAAAATGAGCACCATAACGGGAATCAGGATCAAAAAGATATCCTCATTCACAATGGCCTGCGCATGAAAGAAGGTAATGACAAAAAGGAATACGCCGGTTAGTGTACCCAGATGGCGTTGTGCCAAAAGGCGCCGTTTTATCACAATTCGATAAAATTCGTAGATAGTACCCCCGGTAATAAAAGCAAAGAGCGATAAATAGGAGATAGGGTGTACCCATATCCCGGCCACCAGTAAAGCAACGAAGAACGCCCCCGTAATGGATCGTTTCAGTAATTCATTCACAATGTAACAATATCAGGAAACGGTGTACTCTTTGCTATCGGAAGGGGGTGTACTGCCCGGCTTCTCCGGGGGGTCGGATACATCGGAGGATGTCGAATCTGTTTCGGCAGCAACATCTTCGCTTCCGGATGCTCCTTCTTGCTCCTGTAGATGCTCCAGTTCGGCAATCTGGCCCGAAACAGGCAGATCCTCACTCTTCCACTGACGCTCGCCAAAAATGTGCTCAAGATCTTCGCGAAAGATAACCTCCGACTCCAAAAGACGGGTGGCCAACTTTTCGAAACCCTCCCGATGGTCGGTTAAAACCTGCCTGGCTCGTTCATAAGCCGCCGCAATAATCTCGGCGGTCTCCCTGTCGATGATCTCGGCAGTCTTTTCGCTATACGGCTTCTGAAAGGAGAACTCGGCCGAGTTGGTGGAGTCGAAGAAGCTCTTGTTTCTCAGCTCTTTCCCCATGCCGTAGTAGGCTACCATGGCATAGGCCTGTTTGGTAACCCGCTCCAAATCGTTAAGCGCACCCGTAGAAACGGTTCCGAACACCAGCTCTTCGGCGGCACGGCCTCCGAGAATAGCACACATTTCGTCGAGAATCTGCTCAACGGTAGTAATCTGCCGTTCGTCGGGCAGGTACCATGCAGCACCCAGTGCCCTTCCACGAGGAATAATAGTAACCTTAATCAGCGGACTTGCATGTTCGAGCATCCAGCTTACCGTGGCATGACCTGCCTCGTGAAAGGCTATGGTCTTCTTCTCGCGCGGGGAGATCATTTTGTTACGCTTTTCAAGCCCGCCCACGATACGATCTATGGCATCGAGAAAATCCTGTTTTTCTACCATCTTTTTACCCTTTCGCGCGGCAATCAGGGCAGCCTCGTTACACACATTGGCAATATCGGCGCCCGAAAATCCGGGGGTCTGTTTGGCAAGAAAATCAACATCGAGCTCCTTCTCAATCTTCACAGGACGCAAATGAACCAGAAAGATGGCACGGCGTTCGTTCAGATCGGGCAACTCTACCAAAATCTGGCGGTCGAAACGGCCGGCACGCAACAGGGCCCGGTCGAGAATATCGGCACGGTTAGTGGCCGCCAGAATGATAATTCCTGTGTTGGGCGAGAAACCATCCATTTCGGTAAGGAGCTGATTGAGTGTATTCTCACGCTCATCGTTCGAACCCATATTGGGATTTTTACCGCGAGCACGCCCAATGGCATCGATCTCGTCGATAAAAATGATACAGGGGGCTTTCTCTTTGGCCTGTTTAAAAAGGTCGCGCACACGCGATGCCCCCACGCCCACAAACATCTCTACAAAATCGGACCCCGATATGGAGAAGAAGGGAACATTAGCTTCGCCGGCAACAGCCTTTGCAATCAGTGTTTTTCCGGTACCCGGAGGGCCTACAAGCAGTGCTCCTTTGGGGATTTTGCCGCCCAGCTCGGTATATTTCTGCGGATGTTTCAAGAATTCCACAATCTCACTGATCTCCACCTTTGCCTCCTCTAAACCGGCCACATCCTTAAAAGTGGTACGAACCGCGGTTTCGCGGTCGAAAATCTGCGCACGCGATTTGCCCACATTAAAAATACCTCCGCCTGCACCCCCTCCGGAGCCCATGCGGCGGAAGAAGAATATCCAGAACACCACAATCAGAATCACCGGAAGCCAGAGTGCTGCGTCGGCCCAAAAATTCTTACGGGGCTCGTACGTTATGGAGACTCTCTCCGATTCGCCAATCTCTGCCTGGGCTTCGGTCATATTTTTCTCGAAGGTCTCAACCGATCCGATGGCAAAATGGAAATGGGGTCCCTTCTGAGGTATAGACATCATCCCGTTGTCGAGATACTTCTTATAGTAATCGCCCTTTAACCGCTCCTGACGGATAAAGACCTCCACCTCGGCATTGTTAACCACAACCACCTTTTCGACATCGCCCTTCAGCAACATCTCCTGACGGAAAGTTTTCCAGTCGGTCTCCTGCGGCGAATCGCCGTAGTTAAAGAACTGGAGGGCCACAATCACGAAAAAGACCAGCATATAGACCCAGTAGATGTTAAATTTGGGCCTGACCGGTCCGGGAAGAACAGGCTTCTTCCCGTCGGACGAGGGTTTTGACTGCGATTTCTGGTCGGTATCCATAGCGTTAATCAAGAGATTTCTTTTGTTTGGGAGGTAAAGGCTGGTTCCCGCTATCGGCATAGTTTACCACCACACCATCGGCCCAGAGATCTTCCAGCTTGTAATAGTCGCGGTACTCTTTCAAAAAGATATGCACCACTACATTATCGAAAACCAACAGTACCCATTGGCTGTTTTCGAATCCTTGTCTGCGCAGAACCTTAAGATCGAGATTTCTTGCAACCATCTCCTCCACATAGCCGGCAATGGCACCCACCTGAGGCACCGAATCACCGTGACAGATTATGAAATAGTCGGCCACAGCGTGCCCGAGATGCGATAAATCGATACTGATCAGATCTCTGCCCTGTTTCTCCTCAATTGCATCGAGAATAACCCGGAGCAGGGGTTCTGTTTCGCTAATTCTGTTTTTATTCATCAAAAGGAAGTTATGGCTGGTATGGTAGCCGCACAAACCCTATTTTTGCAAGGTTGTCCGAGCCGCAAAGGTAATATAAACCTGCAACTTGTCAAACCACAGGGATCACCACAATAGCAACATTCGCTGAAAACTTTTTGTTCAATCATGACATCGATCATCCATCTTCGCGAGACAGATTCGACCAACAGTTATGTTGGAAGGCTGTTGCAAACCGAATATCCCAAAGAGGGAACCCTCTATTGGACTGCCCGGCAAAACGCCGGCCGCGGACAGGCCGGTAATAGCTGGGAGAGCCAACCCGATATGAATCTCTGTTTTTCGATGATCTTCTACCCCGACTTTATCGCGCCGGCTAAACAATTCTGGCTCTCAAAGTTGCTGGGAGTAGCACTGGTCGATTTTGCCGACAGCCTGGGGGTAGAAGATGTTTCGGTAAAATGGCCCAACGACCTCTATGCAGGTTCGCGCAAGTTGGGAGGCGTTCTGATTGAGACGGTAATTGCGGGAAGTGCCATGAAAAATGCGGTGGCAGGCGTAGGAATCAACGTAAATCAGCGGGTTTTCAGCCCCGGTATCCCCAATCCGGTATCGTTGGCTGAGGTAGCCGGAAAAACCTTCCAACCTGCCAATCTGGCCCCGCTGGTACAGCAGACCATCATGCGCCGCTATGAGCAGGCACGTTCGGGCCATTTGGCAGCGATAGACCGCACATATCACGAACGGCTCTACCGCAGAGGGATGGTTGCTGCCTTCTCCGACGGCTCGGGAAGGTTTGAGGGAATCTTGGAGAGGGTGGGCGAAGATGGACGGCTTTTTATCAAAACCAGAGAGGGCGAAGAAAGAAAATACTGGCTAAAAGAGGTGGTATTTTTGTGAACCCGCCCATTTGTTTTCCTTATATTTGTCAGCAAATTTCCCCAAAATCAGGTATGGTTGCAGAGTACAAAGACGAAGATATCAGAACACTGGCCTGGCAGGAGCATATCCGCCGCCGTCCCGGGATGTATATTGGAAAGTTGGGCGACGGCACCTCGCCCGACGATGGCATCTATGTGCTGATCAAGGAGGTACTCGACAACTCTATCGACGAACATATGATGGGGTTTGGCAAGGAGATTCAGATTGCCATCGACAACCGCAGGGTTTCGGTGAGGGATTTTGGACGAGGCGTTCCGTTGGGAAAGGTGCTCGACGTGGCCTCAAAAATGAACACCGGTGCCAAATACGACTCCAAGGCTTTTAAGAAGTCGGTGGGTCTGAATGGGGTGGGTATAAAAGCTGTGAATGCCCTTTCGTCCGAATTCTGTATTGAATCGTTCCGCGAAGGCCGCACAAAAAAAGTGACCTTCTCCGAAGGGGTTGTGGTTACTGAATCGCCCGAAGCCGACTCGACCGAACCCAACGGCACACTCACTACGTTTGTGGCCGATGAATCGCTCTTTGGCAACTACGAATTTAACCGGGAGTATCTGGAGACCATGGTGCGAAACTATGTGTTTCTTAACTCCACTCTCTCCATCCGGCTCAATGGGATCCGCTTCTTTTCGAAAAATGGTCTGCTCGATTTGCTAAACGAAAACATGAGCACTCCGGGCATCTACCCTCCCATCCATCTCAAGGAGGAGGATATCGAGATTGCACTCTGCCATGGCAACCAATACGGTGAGGAGTATTACAGCTTTGTAAACGGACAGTTTACCACACAGGGGGGTACTCACCTGGCCGCATTCAGAGAGGCCTATGTAAAGACCATCCGCGACTTTTACAAAAAAGATTTTGAGGCTACCGATATCCGCGCCTCGATTGTGGCTGCTGTTAGCGT
>JBFWIG010000026.1:0-13338 GCA_050256115.1 Bacteroidales bacterium
CGCGAATGTGCACCATGCCCTCGCACTTGTTCTCTTCTAACTCCACATAAATACCCCACTCGGTAACCCCCGAGATAACCCCGTCGAAAATTTGCCCGATTTTATCCGACATAAATTCCACCTGTTTGTATTTAATCGAGGAACGCTCGGCATCCGAAGCCCGTTTCTCCATGTCGGAGGCATATTTTGCCTGTTCGGCAAGGGTGTCGAATGAGGGTTGTGCCCCCTGTCCGGTCAGATAATAGTCGAGCAATCGATGTACCATCATATCGGGATAACGGCGGATGGGAGAGGTAAAATGGGTATAGTGTTTAAAACCCAACCCATAATGGCCGATATTCTCGGGCGAATAGACGGCCTTAGCCATAGATCGCAAAGCCAAAGTGGTAATCAAATTCTCTTCCGGCTTTCCAGACACCGCATCGAGCAGGCTATTCATTGAGCTCATCAGTTTTCGGTTCGATGAGGTTTGCAACGAGTAGCCAAACTTTGTAACAAACTGGGCGAAATGCTCCACCTTCTCCTGATTGGGCTGATCATGGATGCGGAATACCATGGCACTTCCCTTCCCCTTTTTCTTCATCCTACTGTTACGGCATACACCCGAACAGAACTCCGCCACCTTCCGGTTGGCCAACAGCATAAACTCCTCAATGAGCTTATTCGAATCTTTATTCTCCTTGAAATAGACACTTAAAGGCTTTCCCTTCTGGTCGAGCACAAACTTCACTTCGCTCCGTTCAAACTCAACCGACCCCCTTTGCATCCGTTCGGTGCGCAATTTCTTGGCCAATCCGTCTAACGCAAGAACGGCATCGCTGATCGGATCTTTCCCGGAGAGACCCTCTTCAATCACTGCCTGCGCCTCTTCGTAGGCATACCGTCGGTCGGAGTTGATCACGGTATGGCCAAACCAGGCATCAAGCACCTCTGCATCAGGGCTTAGAATAAATACTGCCGAATAGCAGAGCTTCTCCTCATTGGGCCGCAACGAACAGACCTTGTTAGAGAGTTTTTCCGGCAACATAGGAACCGTTCTGTCAACCAGATATACCGAAGTAGCACGATTGAAAGCCTCCTCTTCCAGAATAGATCCCGGCCGCACGTAATAGGTAACATCGGCAATGTGTACCCCCACTTCGAAAGTCCCGTTGTCAAGTTTTCGGTAGGATAACGCATCGTCAAAATCCTTGGCATCGGCCGGATCGATAGTGAAGGTAAGAATAGTACGAAAATCACGACGGGCAGCATATTCGGCGGCAGGGATGGTTTCAGGAATCTTCTCGGCTGCCGCTTCCACTTCGGGCGGGAAATGGTAAGGCAACTCGTACTCCGCCAGAATGGCATGCATTTCGGTATCGTTCTCACCCGGATTACCCAACACCTGAATAATCTCACCCACCGGATTCTTAATACCATCCGACCACTCTACAATTTTAGCAATGGCCTTCTGGCCCTGCTTTGCACCCTTGAGTGCATTCAGCGGCAGAAAGATATCAACCGGAATCTGCCGTGCATCCGTCATCAGAAAGGCAAAGTTCTTCCCGATATCGACAGTACCCACAAAAGTTTCGCGTGCTTTACGGACAATCTCAATCACCTCCCCTTCGGGTTTTGCGCCGGGACGCTTGGCAAACAGCTGCACCTTAACGATATCACCATTCAATGCATGGTTCAGCTTTTTCTGCGAAACAAACACATCTTCGGTAATCTCGTCCGAAATTATATATCCGTAACCCTGGAATTTGAGGTCGACCCTACCGGTTATTACCGGTCCGCCTATCGACCACTTGAATTTGCCGGGTGAAACCTCCTTGACAATACCCCGAACGCCCAATTCGTGCAACACATCAGGAATCATCCGCTTCTCGGCAGGCGACTCAATAAACAAGCGGGCAGCTATCTGTTTGTAATTGAAATCCTTCTGAGGATTATTCTCAAAAACAGTACGCGTATCTAAAAGAAGACTTTCAAAAAGTTGAAGCTTCACATCTTTCTTAGCCATAACCAATAAGTATAATTACAGTACAACCACCTATCACCAGAGCACCAGAGCACTAGAGCACCAGAGCACCAGAGCACCAGAGCACTAACTCCCTTTCTTCTTCTCCTCCTTAGCGCTTTTTTCGTGAGGTTTGAAGTAAAGGTAACGCTTTATTTTTTGGGTAGCGGTTTTTTCGAAGGGGTGAACTACCGCCTCAATGGAATGGATTTGAGAAAAGCGGTTTAACTTGGCATTTGCTTTCACTCTCACCTGCTCGAGGAAATCGGAATAACGATCGGTGATAGACTCCTGCGCCTTTTTAAACTGATCCATGGTCTCCTCATACTTCTCGTTGAGGTAGGTAATGGTTTCATTCTTACGGGAGATGGCATCGTGCCGAAATTGCGCAACGTGTTTCTCTAAATCGTCGTAGTTGAGGTGAACCATGGCCACCAATTTTCCCTTCTTTTCAATGACTAACGACTCCAGCACAAAATCCTCATTATTAATTACAGATTCGATATCTTCCGGATAGATATTTTCTCCACTGGCCCCCAGAATCATATTCTTACTCCGACCCTTGATGTAAAGTACCCCCTTCTTATCGAACGAACCCAAATCGCCTGTCCGGAACCAACCCTCCTCCGAAAGCACTTCGCGAGTCATCTCAGGATCCTTATAATAACCCATCATTATGTTCTCGCCTTTGGCCACAATCTCACCAATACCGGTTTCGGAATCAATATCTTCGAGCCGGATGGTCACACCCTGCATAGGGAATCCGGTAGAACCCAATTTTGTCTGTTTCGGATTGGCACCTGCGAGTAAGGGCGAACACTCGGTAAGACCGTAACCAATGGCATAGGGGAATTTGGCCTCTTTCAGGAACTTCTCCACCTCTCCATCCAGTTTGGCGCCTCCTATCCCAAAAAAGATGATACGACCGCCAAATGTCTTCATCAACTTCTTCCCGGCCAGCCAAAAGAAGGCCTTCCGAAAGAAGGGCAGAGAACAGGCTGTCCGCAAAAATTTAGACTGGGCAATTTTGGCTTTAATCTGGTTCCGATAGATTTTATCCATAATGAGCGGAACCGAAAGCATAAGATGCGGTCGCACCTTCTTCAAGGCAGGCAGTAACACCACGGGGGTAGGCGGACGGTCTAAATAGTAAACTGTGGCGCCAAACATAAAGGGGAGAACCAACCCCAGCGAATTCTCGTACATATGCGATAAAGGCAGGATAGAGAGAAAGGCCATCCCCTTAGAAATGGGCTGGATGGTGGTAACCTGTTGGGTATGCCACACAATATTCTTGTGTGAGAGCATCACCCCTTTCGACCTCCCGGTAGTGCCTGAGGTGTAAACGAGTACCGCAAGATCTCCCTCCTCAGGATCGTCAATCCCGGAAGTCACGGCGGGCTCGAAGGGCATAGCTGTGAGCAGCGTCAACGAATCGAGCGAAAAACGGATAGAGCAACCGGTGAGTTCAGGAGCCGGCAGACGAGAAAGTAGTTTCTCGGAAGCAAAAATGGCTTTCGCTTCGGAGTGGGTAAGGATATTGGCAATCTCTTCGGCGTGAAAATCGGGCAAAAGAGGTACGGCCACAACTCCCCGCACCACACAGGCAAAGAAGGCCACACCCCAGTTGGGCATATTCTGACCCAAAATAGCCACTTTGTCGCCCTTCCGAATACCCAGGCCATCGAAAAGCGCATGCAGCTCTTCGACCTTAACAGCCACATCACGATAGGTTAAAGGCGTGCCGTCGACGTACGAGAGTGCAGGGCAGTCGCCAAACTGTTCGACGCTATTGCGGAACAGCTGCTTGAATGTATAGAGAGATGTGGCAGAAGTAATCATACTATGCAAATTAAGCGACAAGCAAAAGTAGGCAATTTTGGCAAAAACACGTAGCTTTGCAAGGGTCATCTCTCTATCACGAGGTTCCGCCACCAATATGCTTCAGCGACTTCTGAATAATCTTCTGGTTCTGGCCAATCTGCCGGCCGCCCTGTTGCTGGGTGCATCGTGCCTCTCTATGTATATCCGTCCGGAGCATCTCTGGTTTCTCTCTTTTCTGGGGCTGGTTTTTCCGCTCATTTGGGTGCTGAATCTCTGCTTCTTTCTCTGGTTTTTACTGCGCCGCAGCAAATATTGTCTTATTTCGGGCGTTTTGCTGCTTGCCGGGTATAATCTGCCAGGCCGCTTTGTGGCCCTGGGAGGCACTCCCTACCTGTCCGAAGCGGCATCATCGGGTCTGACGAAAACAGATGGCAACGCATCTTTTTCTCTGCTTTCCTATAACGTAAAAGGGCATGCCTTTCGCGACAAAAAGGGGAACCCGATCAACAAATCGGAACTTTTCAAGTTTGTAGAGACGCAACAACCTTCCATCGCCTGCTTCCAGGAGTATCCCTCACGCAGCAGTGCCCTTCCGGAAGCAGCCATACCCCGGCTTAACCACCGACACAAAGGGAAACGGAATCTGATCACTGCCACACGGTTTCCCATCATTAAAAAGGGCGAAATTGTATTCGAAAACACCGGAAACTCTTGTATCTACAGCGATATTCTGGTCCAAAAAGATACCTTCCGAATTTACAATTGTCATCTGGAGTCTAACCGCATTCTGGAAAGCGAATACGATGTAATCGACGACATCTACCTCTCCTACAACGAAGAGCAGATTAACGATCTGAAATCGGTGGCCAGAAAGATGCGAAAAGCATTTATTGTACGATCGGGTCAGGTGGATAGTATTGCCAACCATATCCGGCAGTCGCCTCACCCTGTGATTGTATGTGGCGACTTTAACGACACCCCCGTGTCGTACGCCTACCAGCGTATCCGGAATAGCCTCGACGACGCCTTTATCCGTGCCGGCCGGGGCTATGGTATCTCTTTCCGCCGCAGATTGATTGCCGTTCGCATCGATTACACCCTCTTCTGCCCCGATACATGGAAGGCCGAAGCCTATTCCTGCCCGCATATCGTAATGTCCGATCATTTTCCGGTGTTAACCCGGCTTACCCTTTTGAAATAATCGTATGGAGATGGTTGTCGATATCCTGAAAAACACCTTTATGGTAACCGGCTTTGTGCTCATCATGATGCTCCTTATCGAGTACTTGCATATCTCGACGCAAGGACGTTGGAGTCGCGCTATTGAGCGCTCGGGTCGCTCGCAGATAGTGCTGGCCACGCTGATTGGTCTGATTCCGGGATGTCTGGGGGGATTTGCTGTAGTGTCGCTCTTCACCCATCGTATAGTGGGCGTAGGTGCTCTCGTAGCAGCCATGATTGCATCGGTTGGCGACGAAGCCTTCCTGATGTTTGCCCTATTCCCGGGCGAAGCCTTTGCGCTCCATCTGATTCTGATCCCTTTGGCTCTTATCGCCGGCTATCTTACCCATATCTTTTCGGGCAACAAAATCTGGCCGGTTCACAAGGCCCATCCTCTGGAGATCCATGCCGAAGAGCCTGACATGCAAATTTCCTATCTACAGCGGATTAACCTAAACTTCCGGCATCCCTCATGGCAAAGAGTGCTCATTATTGCCTTTGTATTGCTTTTTGCCACGGGGCTCATTGCCGGGCTCTTTTCGCATACACACGGAGCGTCCGATTACCTTCATCAGAATGAGATTAGCCATTCGCTGGCCGAAGCTGAACATACGCCGGCCGAAGCTGAGAATCATGCTCATCACAGTAGCCACGCTACTTTACTGGATGAGAGATGGCTTAATCTCCTTTTTGCCGGACTCAGCCTCATTACCTGTGTAATTTTGAGCACTGTTTCTGAACACTTTATCAAGGTTCACCTCTGGGCACATATCATTAAGATTCACGCGCCCCGAATATTCTTCTGGACACTCGGAACACTCACCACAATCTGGATCATAGATCATACCATCGGGTTCGATAGTTGGATTTCGCAGAATATGCACTGGGTTCTGGTGGCTGCACTGGTTATTGGATGGATTCCCCAATCGGGTCCGCATATGGTATTTGTTACCTTGTTTGCTTCGGGGGGTATTCCTTTTAGTGTATTGCTTGCCAATTCGACGGTTCAGAGTGGACATGCAGGGCTTCCTCTGCTGGCCGAATCGAAAAGTGCATTTATGATAACCAAGATCATTGCCACCCTGTTGGGCCTGTTAGCCGGATTACTGGGATTGGCCTTTCATTTCTGACCATTTAACTGCTAGAAAATATGCAATACAACATTATCATCATTGGAAGCGGCCCCGGCGGATATGTGGCGGCTATTCGCGGAGCACAACTGGGTTATAAAGTAGCTATAATCGAGAAAGAGCATCTGGGAGGGATCTGTCTCAACTGGGGATGTATCCCCACCAAAGCCCTTTTACGGAGCGCACAGGTCTATGCCACTGCTTCGCATGCGGCCGATTTCGGCGTTCAGATTTCGGGAGAGGTCACACCCGATTTCGAGAAGATTGTAGAACGGAGCCGTGCTGTTGCCGAGGGAATGAGCAAAGGGGTTCAGTTTCTGTTGAAAAAGAACAAGATCGAGGTAATCCGCGGAAGAGGCGTTGTGGCCTCTGCAGGCAAAGTAGAGGTGACCCTGAACGAAGGGGGAAGCATGCTGCTGGAGGCGCCACATATCATTTTAGCAACCGGGGCAAGATCGAGAGAGTTGCCCAATTTGCCGCAAGACGGCAAGCGTGTAATTGGTTATCGGCAAGCACTCTCCCTGCCAACTCTCCCCAAAAGTAAGGTTGTGTGCGGCTCGGGAGCCATAGGAAGCGAGCTGGCCTTCCTCTATCAGACCCTGGGCACTCAGGTAACTCTGGTGGAATATATGCCGGAAATTCTGCCCATCGAAGATGAGGAGGTATCGAAAATAATGGCTCGCTCCTTTAAGAAAATCGGAATGAAGGTGATCACCTCCGCTACAGTAGAATCGGTCGACACCTCCGGCCCTCTCTGTAAGGTTACCGTAAAAACGGCAAAGGGCGAATCCCTGCATGAGGCCGAGGTGGTTCTCTCGGCAGTTGGCATAACGCCCAATCTCGAAAATCTGGGATTAGAGGCCCTTTCGGTTGCCATGGAAAATGGAAGGGTAAAGGTCGATGAGGCCTACCGCACCTCTCTGCCCGGCCTATATGCCATTGGCGACATTATTGCCACCCCGGCTCTGGCTCACGTAGCATCGGCCGAAGGAGTGGCCTGTGTTGAGGGTATTGCCGGGAAAAAAGTAACACCCATCAACTACAAGAATATTCCGGGATGTACCTATACCACTCCCGAAGTGGCCTCGGTTGGGCTTACCGAAAAAAAGGCATTGGAGGCAGGCTTCCGGATAAAAGTGGGGCGTTTTCCCTTCTCCGCCTCCGGGAAAGCGAGTGCAGCCGGCGAAAAAGAGGGGTTTGTAAAACTGATTTTCGACGAAACCTACGGAGAGCTGTTGGGTGCCCATCTGGTGGGATCGCATGTTACCGAGATGATCTCCGAATTGGTGGTAGCCCGAAAACTCGAGATTACCGGAGAGGAGTTGCACAAAACCATTCACCCGCATCCTACGCTTTCAGAAGCGGTTATGGAGGCTGCCGCGGCCGCTTTCGGAGAGGTAATACATCTTTAAATCGTTATGGAGTCTGGTTTGGCATAATACTTGCAACAAGGAATTACGTTGAATCAAACCACTTCATGTCATGAAAAAATATTTTCGTTTTGTAGCGATCGTAGCCGTACTTTGTATGGTATGGGCAGATGCCGACGCAGCCGGCAAAGTAGTAACCCCTCTTGAGGGAACCGAATGGCAGCTCACTAAGCTGCAAACCAAGATCATAAAAGCCTCCGATCCACAGAAAGCGCTGGTGTTGGTAGTAAAGAACGAAGGCGAGAATTCGTCGGTTTCCGGATTTGCAGGCTGTAACCGTTTTTCGGGAAAAGCCATTATGGATGCAAAGAATTTGTGGATATCCGATGTTGCTTCAACTAAGATGGCCTGCGAAGAGGTCTCGATGGAGATTGAAAATCGCTATACTGAGCTTCTATCAACGGTAAAAACCTATAAAATTCGGAAAAATAAGCTGACGCTATTCGACCAAACAGGTACTCCGATTCTCTTTTTTCAGGTAAAATAAGCGAGATGCGAGCAGGCCTCGCGCTCCTAATCCGGACCCTTGATGTTGCCCGATGGTAACTATAGCGGTCCGGATTTTTTATGCCCGATTCGGAGCGCTTTTCCTCCCTTCCCCACACTGCTTTTTGTATCTTTGAGAAAATTCCCGCTTTCTCCATGGCCAATCGATCCCGCTTTGTTGAGGTACTGCTGCCGTTACCCATACCGGGCACCTTTACCTACTCGGTTCCTGAAGAGTGGCAATCAACTGTTGTAGAAGGGCAAAGGGTGATAGTCCCTTTTGGCTCCAGAAAGCAATATACTGGCATCATTACGCACGTTGAGGCAGAGGGCACTTCATCAGGAATCAGACCTATTCTGGCTATTCTCGACAACGCTTCCATTCTCGACACTGTCCAGTTAACCCATTGGGCATGGATGGCCGGCTACTATTTCTGTACTACAGGCGAAGTTTTACGGGCAGCCCTGCCCTCCAGTATGAAGCCCAACGAAGAGAGGAGTTCTGAGGGAAGCATCTCCCGAAGGGAGGGAGACGAAATCATTACCCTTAACCCTGCATATAGTAATGAGGAGGCGCTTAACCGTCTCTATCAAACGCTTTCGCGCGCGCCCTCACAAGCCCGGTTGCTCGATCGCTATTTGCTGGCACTGCATCCTTCCGATATCTTCGTGGAGAATAGATCGGACTCTCCTCCCACTACTGTACCCGTCAAAGAGATAATACCGGGTATACCTTACCATTCGTTGATCACCGACCCATCCGGAAGAGCCGCTTTTAAAGCACTTGCCGCCAAGGGGGTCTTTAGTATGGAGAGAGCGCCCATACAGAGAGCCACTTCTACCCTGGCACCCATTCATCGGCTCTCCCCCAGCCAGGAAGAGGCACTACAAGCCATCCGCCAGGGATTCAAAACCAAAGATACCCTCCTTTTGCACGGCCTTACTGCCAGCGGTAAAACAGAAATCTACTTTCACCTGATGCAGGAGGCCATCGATCGGCAACAGCAGGTACTCTATCTTCTGCCCGAAATTGCCATCACCACTCAGCTTACCGAACGGATCCGAGCTGCCTTCGGTAATCGGGTGGGGGTATTCCACTCTCGCTGTTCCGGCAGCGAACAGGCGCGTATCTGGCAATCTCTTCTTACACACGATGGGTGCGATATAATTCTGGGAGCCCGTTCGGCGCTATTTCTCCCCTTCCCCCGTCTCGGACTTGTAATCATTGACGAAGAGCATGAACCCGCCTTCCGACAAACCGATCCTGCTCCGCGATACCATGCCCGCGACAGTGCCATTGTACTGGCCAAAATGCACAAAGCAAAAACGCTTCTGGGATCAGCTACCCCCTCGGTAGAGTCCTATTACAACGCCCGGCAGGGTAAATACGGGTTTGTCTCTTTGCGGGAGCGGTATCAGGCAACCCCCCTTCCCCGAATCGTTGTTGCCGATATGGCCGGCGCCCGAAAATCAGGGCTGGCAAAAGGGCTCTTCCATCCCATTCTCCTCAAAGCGATAGAAGAGGCACTTGCAGCAGGCGAACAAACCATTTTGTTCCAGAATCGGCGGGGATTCTCCCCCTCGCTTCAATGCACCGTATGCGGACATGTGCCCGGGTGCAAACATTGTAATGTGAGCCTTACCTATCACAAAGCGAGCAACCGACTTCTGTGTCACTATTGCGGTTACTCCGTGAGAGTGCCCGGAGAGTGTCCGGAATGCCATAACCGGCAGTTAAAAACCATGGGAAGCGGAACCGAACAGATTGAAAATGAAATAGCCCTCTGTTTTCCGGGAGCCCGCGTTGCCAGAATGGATTTCGATACAACCCGATCAAAAAAGAGCTACCAAAAGCTGCTGCATCAAATGGAACAGGGACATACCGATATCCTGATTGGCACCCAGATGGTAGCCAAAGGGCTCGATTTCCCCAACGTAAGTACAGTAGGGATTATCTACGCCGATCAACTCTTTTTCATGCCCGACTTCAGGGCGCATGAGAGGGCCTTTCAACTCATGATGCAGGTTGGGGGAAGAGCCGGGCGAAGGGAGGAACAGGGAAAAGTAATCATTCAGACCTACCATACAAAAAACCCTGTTATTACGTATCTGCAAACCTATAACGATATCGAATTTCTGGAGAACCAACTGATAGAACGAAGCACCTTTGGCTATCCTCCATTTTCCCGACTCATCAAGATTACCCTGAAACAGCGAACCGAAACAACCGTTCGGAATGCAGCTCTCCACCTGGCAGCCCTCCTACGCAATCAGTTTGCCCAACGGGTGATGGGTCCGGAGGCACCGCCGATAGAAAGAACCTTCAATCTGTTTATGCAACAGATTCTGCTTAAAACCGAAAGAAACAGCGACATGCTCTCTGTACGGAGCAAAATAGGCCAAGCCATCGAGTCTACACGCTTAATCGAAGCGTACAGGCAGGTAACCATCACGGCCGAAGCCGATCCTTACTGAATAGCGTGATGCGATTGTCTCTTTCCCTCAGGTTCTACCATCCTGTTTTGGCTCCACTCTCTATAGGCTTCGCGGTGCCGGAAAATATCGACAGCGGTATAGATGGCATTTCGGAATGAGTCGGGCGAAGCCATCCCGGTTCCTGCCAAATCGTAGGCCGTTCCATGAGCCGGCGAGGTGCGAACATAAGGGAGGCCGGCCGTAAAGTTGACACCCGATTCGAAAGCAAGCAGTTTGAAGGGAATTAAGCCTTGATCGTGATACATGGCCAAAACCGCATCGAATTTGGAGGCATGATCGGAACCAAAAAAGCCATCGGCCGGATAAGGGCCAAAAGCAAGGTACCCCTCCTGTCGGGCCTGTTCGAGCGCAGGCACCAGGATCTCCTCCTCTTCCCTGCCCAGCAGCCCACCGTCGCCGGCATGAGGATTAAGTCCTAATACAGCGATTTTTCCTCTTTTTATGGCAAAATCTTGCAATAGCGTCTTATCTAACAGACGGATCCTTTCCACAAGCTTCTCGCGGCTAAGGGCCGGAGCAACCTCCGAAAGAGGAATATGGCCGGTGAGTACCGCAATCCGCAGCCCGTCGGCCACCATCAGCATAAGCGAATCGTCGGCGCCAAAAGCCGACTGAAGATACTCGGTGTGGCCGGGAAAGCGGAAGGCATCCGACTGAACATTCTGCTTATTGATAGGAGCTGTAACCAAAACATCAATCTGCTCATGCTTGAGTGCATCAACCGCTTCTTTCAAACAGAGAAAGGCAGCTGTACCGGCCTCAGGTGTCGACTTGCCGGGATCCACTCTCACGGCGTCGTCGAGGCAATTCACAAGGTTGATACGTCGGGGATCGGCCTCTGAAGCCGAACGAATGGTATTAACCGTAAAATTATTCAGATTAAGAAGTTTACGATAAAAGGCCAACACTTTGGGCGACCCGAAGATCACTATGGTGTACTCTTCGGCCAATCGCAGATCGGCCAGCGCTTTCATCATCACCTCATACCCGATGCCGTTCATATCGCCCTGGCTTATCCCTACCCGTATCTTCTCTGTTCTCATATCTGTTCTGTTAGCTATGCAAAAGTAGTGAATTTAGAATTGACCCGGGGCCCTTGGTGTAGGGAAAAAGTTTGTGTAGGTTTGCCATTGCATATGAACACCGATTCCACTACCCGACTTCTTAACCGTGCGCTGGCACAAGAGTGGCTTACGCACCTCGAAGGGGCTTTTCTTTACCGGAACGCCCCGCTGGCCCACCTTATGTATACCGCTCATCGCCTGCGGACTACTCTGCACAATGAACATCAGGTAACCTGGATAGCCGACAGAAACATCAACTATACCAATATCTGCACCACCCGCTGCCGCTTCTGCAACTTCCACAGAGTTGCCTCGCATCCGGAAGCCTACGTAACCACTCTCGATGAATATCGCCAAAAGATTGGCCAACTTCTGGCTTGCGGTGGCAATCAGATTTTGTTACAGGGGGGGGTGCATCCCGATTTCGATCTGACCTTCTATACCCGTCTGTTCCAAGATCTGAAAGCCCTATTCCCCCAACTTCAGTTGCATGCGCTCGGCCCCCATGAGATCAATTCACTGGCTCAAAGAGAGCAGAAAAGTATCACCGAAATTCTGAGGCTGTTAATCGATGCAGGGCTCGACTCACTGCCGGGTGCAGGGGCTGAGATTCTGTCCGACAGAGTCAGGCAGATCGTTTCGCCCGGAAAATGTACCGTAAGCGAATGGCTTGAGGTAATGCGACAGGCTCATGCGCTCGGACTGGTTACCTCGGCAACTATGATGTATGGTCATGCCGAAACCCTGGAGGAGCGAATGGAACATCTGGTATTGATCCGATCACTTCAGGCAGAAAAAGCGCCAGGCAATCCGGGCTTCATATCATTCACCGCCTGGCCTTTCCAGGCGAAGGGCACCCCACTGGCATCGAAACACGGATACAGATCACAAAACCATACCGACCAGTTCCTGCGCATGAACGCTCTTATCCGGATTATGCTGCCCAATATTGATAACATTCAGGCCTCTTGGCTCACGGCCGGTCGCGAAGCAGCGCAATTAAGCCTCTGGGGAGGGGTTAACGACATGGGATCCATCATGATGGAAGAGAATGTGGTATCGGCGGCAGGTGCCGAAAAAAGTTTCACCAATGTAGAAATGATGGAGGAGATGATTCGTGAGGCAGGGTTCATCCCACAAAAAAGAGACCAACACTATAGAGCTGTATAATACACCCTATTACTATGATTAAGCACATTGTAATGTGGCAACTCAAAGAGTTTGCCGAAGGCCGTTCAAAGCAGGAGAATATGCTTCTGCTGAATGAGAAGTTTCGTTTGCTGTCGACAAAAATCGATGCCATTCAGAGTTTAACCACAGGTATCAATATAGAAGGGTGCCCCTTTTCGAATTTCGATTATATACTCGAAACTACCTTCCGGGATTTTGGTGCACTCGAAACCTACCAGTCGCATCCGGCTCACCAAGAGGTGGCACAATTTGTTCGTGAGGTAGTTAGTGCACGCGCCTGCGTCGATTACGAATATTAGGGATGGTCGGCCCGGAAACGGACCAGTCTCTCTTCCATTTCAGGAAACTGAGCAGGCTGTGCAAAAGAGACACAGGCACGCAATCCTTCGGTTCGTTCACTACCGGTGATATCGAGCGATATGGCACTAATTCCATAATAGAGCAACTCCCGGAGCAACGCACCTCCGCTCAAACCGGGGTAAGCAATGGTAAAG
>JBFWIG010000027.1:0-13250 GCA_050256115.1 Bacteroidales bacterium
ACGTACAAAACGGTTCACATTACCCAGAAGATGTTTCGTCTGGCGGCAGTGTCGGATGAGGTAAAGGAGGAACCTAAACTTCGAGATATTCTTCTGCATATGGACAATCTGTATGTGCTGCGCACCAAGAACTCTTCCTCTTTTTATTTCAGTTCGGTTCAGAAGAAACTGCAGCTTCAGAATGAATTTGAACCCCTGGTGTTGATTGACGACAACTCCGAACGGGTAGCCATCTTTATTCGCGAAGAGCAGGAACAGGTCAGGGAGTTGGTCTTAGCGGTTGTTGCGAAGGGCGAGTTTATCCTCATCGGCATGGAGGGATCACTGCGACTCGATCAGGTGGCGGCGCTCTCCAGTTCGGTGAAGGTTGATGGGATGGAGTACTTTAAACGGATAAAGGTGAATACAAATTAGTGCTCTGGTGCTTCGAAGCGCGAAATGGTGAATGGTTAATGGTTAATGGTGAATGGTGAATGCTTTGGTGCTCTGGTGCTTCGAAGCGCGGTGCGCTTCGAGTGCTGCGCTTCGCGCGAAATGACAAGTACGCGCAAGCGCGGAGGGATAGTGCTCTGGTGTTTTAGTGAATGAGCGCGAGAATGGGTCGACAAACCTGTCTCGTCGAGGAGGTAGTTACCTCCAAACAGGCAGGAGTGAATGGTGAATGGTTAATGGTTAATGCGCTGCGCGCGAAATGGTGAATGGGTTAGTACGTGTGAGCGCGGAAGAGTGTGAGCGCGCAAAGGGAAAGGGTGAATGAAGGATTAGTTGTAACTATAAATTGTTTTGTATGAAAAATCTCTTGCGTTTTGTTTTGTTGTGGGCTGTTGTGGTGTTGGTGTTGCCGGTGCAGGCACAGTCTTTTGAGTTTGATCTGGATCATCGGAATCGTGTGCGGATCGGGTTGAAAGGTATTGAGGTGAATTATGGCCGAAAGCACTATGTGGGGCATCCCATGGTGTGGGGTTTTGGTTTTACTACTTTGCCGAGCCCCGATTATTCGATGTATGATGCGGCCGATCACGGCTTTTTTGAGCTGGATGTGGCCCGGTCGCAACGGTGGTTTATTACCCCTTTTCATGCTTCGGTGGCCTTCAACGATGAGGGAACGTTCGGTCTGGTTTCGGGGTTGGGAATTGTCTGGAATAATTATGTGTTCGACCAGAATATTACGGTGGCCCGGATGGATGGTCTGTTGATGCCGATTCCGCTCGACAAAAATTATAAGAAGTCGAAGTTAACTACGGTGGCATTTTCGGTGCCGGTGGAGCTGGAGGCTCAGTTTCCCAGGAAAAACGCGGAGGATAAACGATTCTTTTTGGCCGGAGGCGTCCTGGGCGAGGTGGTACTCGGGTCGCACACCAAGTATAAGAGACCCAAACACAAACAGAAGGGGAATCTCGATGTAACTCCCTTTCAGGCTGCTGTTTCGGCACGAGCCGGTTATGGCGATGTAAGCGTTTTTTGCCACTACTATCTCACATCGCTCTTTGAGAAGAACAGGGGACCGGAGATGCAGGCCCTGACCTTTGGTATAGGGTTGAATTTGTAATTACAGGTAGATGTTGAGGCCTATGCTGAGACCGATTCGTTCGGTGTGGTGACGGCCACTGCCGTAAAACTGTTTGCAGTAAACCAGCGGCTCTATCGATAGATTTGGGGCAACAAACCAGGCGTAGCCGGCTTCGACCGATACGGCCGGGAAGGGTTGTGATGAGGCAGGCGCTCCGGGAACTTTGATGCGGGAGATGTAGTGCTCAACGGTAAGCCCTATGGGAATAACGCCGTTGATGTAGTATCGGCCGCCGACGCCAAAATTCCAGTAGCGGTCTTTGGTGTCGCCCATCTTTTGGTATTCGTATCCACAGCTTACTCTGGCCAGAAAGTTGTCGGCCACAAAATGGCCTGCACCTATTTGAAGGACAATGTTGCGATAGGTGTTGTCGCTAAATGGGTTGTTGGTAGAGAACGATAACTCGGATGCAGGGTTGATAACCCAACGACCTGCCTCGGTTTGGGCGCTGGCAATGCCGGCGGAGGCAAGCAGGCAAAATAAAGCAGTAAAAAATCGGCGCATGGTGTGTGTGGTTTAGAAAAGAAAAGGCATTACATTTATATCTCATGGTAAATGTATATATTTTCCCGTTTTTCTGAGCCTTTTTCGCGTATGAATCAATCACGAGACAATTTTACCGGTTTTTTTGCCGTGGTGTTGGCGGCCGCCGGTTCGGCTATAGGACTGGGCAATATTTGGCGGTTTCCTTATGTTATGGGTATGTATGGAGGTGGCGCCTTTTTGTTGGTCTACCTCTTATTTGTTTTGGGGTTGGGGGTTCCGCTTATGTTGTCGGAGTTTGCCATTGGGCGGCGGTCGCAGAGTAATCTGGTGAGGGCCTTTGTAAAGTCGGCTCCCGGTACCCGATGGCACTATATCGGGATTATGGGTATTGTGGCCTCGCTGTTGATTTTGGCTTTTTATACCACCATTGCGGGTTGGACCCTGGAGTATACGGTTAAGATGGTTGCCGGGGCTTTTCGTGATGCCGATGCCGCCGCTGTCGACGGAATGTTAACGCAGTTTATTTCGCAGCCTGTTATGCCTCTGCTTTATCAGGCGCTCTTTCTGGCCACGGGTGGATGGATTGTGATGAAGGGGGTGCAGAAGGGGATTGAGACCTTCTCCAAGATCCTGATGCCGATTCTCGCGCTGTTGTTGTTGGTGCTGGCCGTCCGTTCGCTTTTGCTGGAGGGCGCCTCTGAAGGGCTTGCATTTATGTTTAAACCCGACTTTTCGAAATTAAGCCTTCAGGGAATACTCAATGCGCTGGGGCAGGCCTTCTTTTCGCTGAGTCTGGGAATGGGATGCCTGCTTACCTATGGCTCCTATATTAAGAAGGAAGATGTGCTGTTGAAGACCTCGCTTACCGTGGTCTTTTTCGACTCTTTTTTTGCGGTGGCCGCTGGTGTGATTATCTTTCCCGCTGTCTTTTCGTTTGGGATTGCGCCCAATTCGGGTGTTGACCTGATTTTTAAGACCCTTCCTATGGTATTTCAGCTGATGCCCTACGGCACGCTGTTTGGGACGCTCTTTTTTGTACTGATTATGATTGCCGCTCTCACCTCTATTATTTCGTTGCTGGAGGTGGGTGTCTCCTGTTTTGCAGAAGAGACCGGCACCTCCCGAACAAGGGCAACGTTGGGCGTAATGGCTGTGGTGATGCTCCTGGGCGTGCTGGCTACCTGGTCGTTCGGGCCCTTGAAGGATTTTGCCCCGGGCGGAAAAACCTTCTTTGGGTGGTTCGATTATCTTACAGCGAATGTATTGTTGCCTTTGGGAGCAATGGCCATCTCTCTCTTTGTTGGCTGGTATTGGACCAAGAAAGCAAGTGTCGATGAGTTGACCAACGGCACGCCGCGGCATGTGCGGCATGTCAGAATCTTCTTTTTTGTGATCCGGTATGTTGCACCCCTGGCCATCCTGGCCATTTTCCTGAGCGGGGTTGCCGGTTAACTATTGGAATTTGAGGAGATCGGGCATCTTTTGTGCATCTTTGATAATGGCCTTGTAGTGCGCTTTTACCGCTTGGGTGTTCTTCTCTACGATTCCCCGGTTAATTCTCGAGATCAGTTCGTTCGAGGTGTGACCAAGAGCCCATAAAGTTTTGTTAATGGTGTCGAGGTTGGCATCTTCGTGAAAGTATGCGTAGGCATAGCACTCTCCTGCCAGGTTGGAGGTGAGTTGGTTGATTGCTTTTTTCAGCGTGCGTTTATTAGCCATGGTACTGCGGAATTAGTGGGTGAGCGTTGGGGTCGGGAGCCATTCGGGGCTGCAGAAAGCAGCGCAAAGGTAATCTATTTCGGGCGGTTCACAAATCGGTTCGGGGGGAACGTATAGAGCGTTAGTGGGTTCGCAGCCATCGCTGCGTGTACTCTTTTTTCTGGGTCTTGATCTTAAGGATGAAAAGACCTTTTTTCCCGGAGACCATCTCAATACCCGTATTGCCTTCCAGACGAACCACCCGTACAGCAACCTCTTCTCCTTCGCGATTGTAGCAGCTTACCTTTTCGAGCAGTTCCCCTTCGGGGATGCCCAACCAGAGAAGCCCTTCGCGGGTAGGGTTGGGATAGGGGGTCAGCTTGTTGAATGTTTCACCAGCAGGCAGCAGGGTTTTGGGGCCGCAGATAATGGAGGAGATCATAAACGAGACGGGCGTCTGATTGGGCAGTTGTTGTCGCAGGGGCAGCCATACCCCATCTTTCAGGGTCATGGCTTGTCCTTGCGAAGCGGATGGCGAGGGCACATAGGTGGTTTTGAAGTTCGATGCCCCTAAACCTGTGGTTTCGAATCCCAGAAAGTAATCGCCCTCCAGGGTGAAAGTTTCACCGAAATCTACATAGTATTGGGTTCCACCATTCAGCGCACTGAGATAGACGGTTTTCTCGGCAACTACCTCTTCGGGTGCCAGGGTGCCTTTCCAGATTTTGCAGGTTATATGGTCGCTGCTTTTGGCCAGTTCTCTGCTTTTTACAGATATGTAGAATCCTGATATTTCGACGCTTTCGTAATTGTTCTTAAACTGTTCGGCACATCCCTGAAAGGGGGCTACCCAGAGGTCGGCCGACTGGCTGTAGGGCAAAGCGTGAAGCAGGGTATCGCAGGTTTGGTTATAGGCGGCGTATGGGTCGAGTCCCTCCAGAAGGGTGGCTCCGCTTTGCAATGGGTCGAGCCAGCCCGAGAGGCTCTTTTCGGGCAGGGAGTAGTGATCCCAGGCCACCCGGAGCTTCGAGAAATAGTCGTTGTAGGGTCTTGAACAGTAGGAGTTCCCTCCGGTAAGCGTGCCAATGAGCCGACCTCCGGAATCGAAGAGCCCCGATCCTGACGAACCCCCTTCGGTAACACCCTGCTCCCACTCTTCGATGTGCCAAAAGCCATCTTGGTGATATTTCCCGGTATGCTCAAGGAATGTTCCCGTTTTTGGCGCATCATAATCGCGTGTAATCTTTTTTACGTCGCCCGCCGGATGGTGAATATTCGAAACGCCCCGCCCGATGGTGGCACTACGGTTCCATCCGGCATAGTAGGGCTGAAAGGAGCGGGGAATAGCCTGGTTTAGCCTCAGTAATGTAAAGTCCAGGGGCTCGTCGCCGGCCACAAATCGGGCTCCGTAAAGGGTCTTTCCCTCTGTTTTTGTGTTGTTGCCGCACTCCTGTTTCTCGAAGCCGAAATAGAAAACGGTGTTTGCGGCATCGGAGGGAGTTTTTACACAGTGATAGGCGGTGAGCAGATAGGGGTCGCTGTTTTGTGAGGTGTTGTTAATCAGGTTGGCGGTGCAGTAGAGCGATCCGTTAATCACCATCAGGCAGATGGCATTTTTCTCGGGGCCTGTTAGGGGGTCGCAGGCAACATCTACCTGACATACAGCAGCTTCGCCAATCGCGCGCAGCCCGGGAACAGAGAGTTTATAAAAGTTGCGGAAGTCGTGTGCAATCTGTGCAATCCGGATAGGAGGTGTTGCAGGTTGGCTCAGGCTGTTGAGCTCGATAATCAGTTGTTCGCCGGCAATCGGGGCCAGGTTGAGGCTGTTCGAGGTAAAGTCGGCTGCTGTGAAGGGGCCCAGGATGGTGCTGCCCGTTTGGTTGTAGGCAAAGAGTTTCCAGTTGGATGCCTCCCCTTCGATGCGGATGAGGGCATTCAGCGAGAAGGCACCCGTTGAGGTAATGCCCATTCGCCAAATATGGATTCCCCCTTTAACAACCCACTCCCCATCTTGTCCCGGCAGGAAGTTTGTTGCAATGGGAAGGGCAAACTGGTCTCTGGGTGCGGTATCGCACAAAGCGGTATTATCTACCGGAGGCAGTTGGGCAAAGGTAACGCTGCTGTCGGGCATCAAGAGAAGGCTGGCCGGGACATCGTTGGGTAGATTCTGTCCATAGCCGTGCAGGCCTGCGGTGAGCAGAAGCAGAAGCAGAGAGGTGGCAAAGTGCAAAGGTTTGGGATGCATAGAAGCGCCTTTTCAAGAGGTTTTGGGCTGCAGAACTATGGTTTGCGGGCGGAACTGATAGTAGATTCCTCCCAACGAGACTGCCGCTGTGATTACAAAGAAAAGCAAACTTATGGTAACTGCCACATCGGCAGGTATACCTAACCATTGGCTGCCTGATAAAAATACCAGCTCGCGCGAACCGATCCCTCCGATGGTAAAGGGAAGAACAGCCACCACCGACGAGGCCATAAAGAGGAATAGCAGAGGAAGAGCCTCTGTTTGCAGATGGAGCGCCCGGGCTATGCAGAGAAGAGATACGCATTGCAGCAGTTGCACCCCAAAAGACCAAAGTGTGGTTACGTGCGTGAGTGGGTGGAAATGGGGGAAGAGCCGTTTAACGCCCAGCATGTAGATCAGGTAACCCGGGACAAGTACCAGCACGGAGCCCCACCGCCACACAAGAGGAAAGGGGAGGAGCGGCACCATAGCAAGGTTGAGTATCAGAATGGCCAGAAGCCCGTTAACGCGATCAAGCAGTACTGCGCCCCCGATGGTGAGGGCAGGAAGGCGCGAAGCGCGTTGCAGGAGGTACACCTTATAGGCATCGCCCCCGATCCCTCCCGGCAGAAAGAGATTGTAGAACATACCCAGCCAATAGAGCTGTAGATTTGTGACTTCACTGATTTGTACACCTGCCGAACGCAAAAACATCCGGAGGCGCACCGAGGAGATGATTTTCGACAGCACGAAAAAGAGAGTGGCAACAACCAAGGGTAGCAGAGAGACCTTTTCCAGGGTCTGTTGCAATTGGGCGAGATTAATCTGCGAACCAACATACGCAAGTGCTGCCACGGTGACAATCAGCTTGGCAAGGAGGATGATCCGTTTTTTACCTGGTTTCATTCCGGAAGGTAAAGAGATTTTTTACCAGATAATTTTTTTTATGCTGCGATTCGTAATAGATGCGAATCAGAATCTCGCTCATGATTCCCAAAATTATAAAGAGAAAACCCATGAGTAGCAGCACAACCCCCAGAATCAGAATGGGTTTCCCGCCAATATCCTGTTGCATCAATTTGAGAACAAACAGATAAAAAAAGATCCCTGCACCGGGAAGCATGAGCAACAGGCCCAATCCGCCAAACAGATGCATCGGTTTCTGCATATACTTCTGAAAAAAGAGAATCAATATCAGGTCGCTGGCCACTCTCATGGTACGGTTTAGCCCATACTTTGAATGGCCAAACTTTCGGGCGTGGTGCTGAACGTTTACCTGGGCTATGCTGGCCCCCTGCAAACTGGCAAGGACCGGGATAAAGCGGTGAAGCTCACCGTAAAGCCCCAGATTTCTGGCAATTTCGCTCCGGAAGAGCTTCAGAGTGCATCCGTAATCGCGCAGGTGTATGCCGGTCTGTCGCCGGATAAGGGCATTGGCTAAATTACTGGGAATTTTCCGTAACAGCATGCCATCTTCACGCCTTTGTCGGTTTCCGGCCACTACATCCAGATCGTCGGTTTTGAGTTTTTCGAGCATCATGGGAATGTCGGCCGGGTCGTTTTGCAGATCTCCGTCGAGCAGCGCTATGTAGGTTCCTTCGGCATAATCGATGCCTGCCGTCATGGCGGTACTCTGGCCGTAGTTTCGGCGCAGCTCTACCAGTTTAACGGCACTGTAGGCCTCCTTGCGAATGCACGCCTGCGTACCATCGGTCGATCCGTCGTCTACAAAGATCACTTCGTGGTGGATTGTCTTCAGAGCCGACTGTAACTGCGCCACCAGGGGGGCGATGTTTTCTCGTTCGTTGAAAACGGTGATGACTACCGAAAGTTCCGGACTATCTGATCTGTTCATGGTTGTTCCTCTGGGTGTAAGGGTTGTGATATCTTCTGGAAGGCAACGCGGCATTGGGTTTGTCGGATGTCGGTGTAGGGATGAGGGCTTTTGTCGATGAGGCTGAATTGGTACATGTTGCCTGTGTTGGTGCGGAGTTTTTCCAACTCTTTTTCTCCTATTATTAGAATTCCACGCTCCGCTTCGGTGTCCGGGAATTCCAAAAATCTGTGATTCAGATAAAAACTCATCACAAAGCAGGATCGGCCGTAGGTGTAGTAGGTGGTTCCCGGCAGCTCTTGCTGTTTAATCTTTTCGGCAAATGATTGTACCGAGAGATGTTTTCCCACCTGAGGTTGGATAAAGGCATTCAAGAAGAGCAGAAAGGCAAAGAGGGCTGTGAGAAAGGGAGCCCGGGGAATGAGGGTTTCTGCGTTTTTGCGTTGCAGGGTCCATAAGGTTAGTGCGCTTACAAACAAGAGAGTAACAAGGATGTTTGGGAGGGTGGCACCGACGTAGAGATTGTGCATCATCTCTACATAAAATGCAGCCACAGCGGCCTCCTTTTCTGGGAGGAGAGAGAGGGATGGGTTCCATCCAAGGGTAAACATCGTAATCATCAATACGGAGAGTATCATAAGACCCCCTGTCATTTTTTCGAAGAGTACCCATATTTTGCTTTTTTGTCCGACCAGCCGAAAGAAAAGATCGGCCAAAAAGAGAGAGATAAAGGGGTAGGCAGGCATTAGGTAGGCGGCTCTTTTGCTGGCCGGTATGGCATAAAACAACAAGATGGAGGCAATTGCCACCGCGCTGAATTGTTTGTGTTTCGCAAGCTGTTGTACGCCGGTTGTGCATCTTTTCAGGATTCCGGGAGCAGGTTTCTTCAGTGCTAAAAGTGCCTTGACCCCGGCCATCAGGGCAGGCAGGCTCCACGGCATCATTCCCGAAATGAGGGTTCCCAAAAGAAAGAGGTTACTGTTTCTATGCTCTCCGCCTAACCTCATGGTGCCTGTAAAGCGGGCAATATTCTCATCGTAGACAATGGCTAAAAATTGATCGCCTCCGGTTTGCCATGCGGCCAGGTACCAAAGAGCAGGCAGCACCACCGAAGGGAGACCGGCCAGCAGCATGGCTCTGAAGAGCTGTGCAAAGCGATACCCTCTCAGGAGTAGAAAGAAAAAGAGCACCATGCAGGGCAGCACAACGCCTACCGGGCCCTTGGTGAGGGTGGCCATCGACATAGCAATGACCGCAAACCAGGGTATCCCTTTCAGTTGCTTCTCTTCCCATCGATAGAGCGCGGTGAATGCCCACACCATACATCCGGTGAGCAGCATATCTACTCTGGCAGCCATGGCTCCGTGGCTCCACTGTAGGGTGGTGAGCAGGAAGAATGTGGCCACCAATGCCTTTGCATCGCTCTCATTTCTTCGGACAAACAGGAAAAAGGCCATCCCTCCCAGCAGGTATCCCAATGCCGAGGGTAATCGAGAAGTAGCTTCGGTTACCTCTCCCTTACCCAGAGAAAAGGTGCCGATTAACCAGTGAAGCAGGGGAGGCTTGGTAGCAATGTCGTTACCGTATCGCTGGGGTAGAATCCAGTTTCCGGAGGCAAGCATGGCTTGCGCCGTGATGGCTTCGCGCGGTTCGCCCTTGGTATGAAAGGGTTTGCTGCCTAACCAGGGTAGGGTTAACAGAGCGGCACCTGCCAGCACAAAGATAATGAGGAGGTGATTCAGGTAGTGAAGGGAGCCTTTCATAGGTAAAGAGCCAAATTGAACGGCAAAATTAGGAAATAAGTCATTATCCCCGGGTAATTAATTCAACGCCCTACACTATACTGCTACACCAATAGAGTTAACGCGTGATGCAATGTCTGGATGGTTATGACGGAGCCTAATTCAATGGCATCGCCGTCGCAATGAATCAGGCCCGGTGCATCGCGTTCAATCCGGATCTCTCGTCCTTTCAGCGATTCGGTATGGCCGGAAGCATCGATATTTCGGGTAATAAGCAGGATGCCAACCGCGGGTGCTTCGAGCGGATGAAATGGCGACATTATGGTGATGTCGAGCATTCCGTCCATGATGTCGGCCCGGGGTGCTATTACGGCATTGTTTCCCCATTGCGAGGCGTTGGCCAGGGTAATCAGAAAGGCCTTGCGTTCTAACAGGCGTCCGTCGACAGTGATTTTGTACTGTTGCGGTTTGTAGGTGAAGTACTCTTCGAAGATGGTCTTCAGGTAGGTCATGATGCCTCGCTGACCGGCCTGGGCAAACTGTTTGCCCACCTGGGCGTCGAAGCCAACCCCGGCGGTACAGAAGAAGGGATGTTTCCCGTTGATGAGGCCGGCATCGATGGCAATGGTCTGATCGCCACCAATAATCTTGAGTGCGCGGGGCAAATCGAGGGGGATTCTGAGATGGCGGGCCAGCCCGTTTCCTGAACCCACCGGTATAATCCCCATGGGAATACCCGTGTGGAGAAGAGCCCGGGCCACTTCGTTAACGGTTCCGTCGCCTCCGGCGGCTACAATCTTTTGGTAGCCCTCTTTAAGTGCCCTCTTTGCCAGCTTAGTGGCGTGTCCGGCATACCGGGTCTGATAAATTGCCCAACCGGGACGCTCAGATGCACTCTCCTGAAGTGATTTGAGAAGGCTCCTTTTGTTCGAGATTCCCGCTTTGGGATTCACAATAAAGGCAATTGAGGGTTCGGCCATTGATAAGGTAGTAGAGGTAGGGCAAGACGCAGGCAAAGGTAATCTTTCTTGCGAAGGAAACGATAGGGCTGATTTTCGTATCTTTGGCTCTTTGAAAAATGGTTTCTATGAAGAGAAAATTGCTGCGACGGGGGGTGCTCCTGTTGGTTTTTTCGGGTCTGCTTTTGATGGCCTCCTGTACCTCGTTTTTGGCCACTGTAGCCTCTACTGCCTTGTCGGCAAAAACCTTTACCGAGTTCAAAGAGTCGCTGATATCGCACTATACCGATGCGATAAAAAATCTGGCCCGGCCGGGCGCATTCTCTGCGGCAAGTGTGGTTAAGATTTTGCTTCCTCCCGAAGCGCAGTTTGTGACGAATTATCTCTATCTGATTCCGGGAGCCCAACAGACCGTTGATGGTTTGGTAACCAAGATGAATCAGGCTGCCGAATCGGCGGTCGCAGCCTCTCTCCCGATTGTGACAAATGTAATCCGCCCGCTTACACAGCGGCAGGTGATAGATATTATCAATGCCGGCCCTTCGGGAGCTACCGATTATCTCAAGCATCAGGCACGGGAGCAGTTGAAAGCCGCTTTGGTGCCAAAAATCAAGGCGTCGTTAGAGGCAAAGGTTCCCGGAGCCAAATCGGCCTTCGAGATCTATGACTCCTTCTCGACACTGGCCCGAACCGTTTCGTCGGGCAAAACGCTCCCCGACCTTCCCGATTATGTGGCCGGAAAAGCCGTTGACGGATTATTGACAAAGATGGCCGAGGAGGAGGCGGTGCTCAGAAAGGAGATGGACCTCACCGATGGCCTGCAGGGGCTGATCAGGGCGGGGATGAACGATTTGTAGTGCGCTAAGCGCATATGCCCTTAGCGCAAATGGTTAATGGTCTGTTGCGCTTGGCGCAACAATGGTTAATGGTTAATGGTCTGTTGTGCTTGGCGCAACAATGGTTAATGGTTAATTCGTGTTGCACGAAACGCGGTTGCCGCAGGTTTTCCTGTCAAATAAGTAGACAGTTCTGTCCGCTTGTTTGACAGGATTGTTTTTTTTCTGGGCTTCTAAATGACTGATTGATTGGTGTTTGGGGGTTTGGCACTGTATTAGTTAATGGTGAATGGTGAATGCGCTGCGCGCGAAATGGTGAATGGGCGCTGTGCGCAGGTGTTCTGGTTCTGAAGGGAAGTGCTCTGGTTCTGAAGGGAAGTGCTCTGGTGCATCGAAGCGCGCACGCGCGCTTCGAGTGCTGCGCTTCGCGCAAGTGATTGAGGATCGTAGAGGGTTAGCCGTTTGGAGGCAGATACCTCCAAATAGGCGGAAAACAATGGTGAATGGTGAATGCGCAGCGCGCGAAACGACATATACGCACAAGCGCGGAAAAAGATTGGGTTATTTGCGCGAAGCGCAGCACTTGAGCACTTGAAGCGCATTGCGCTTCGATGCGCCAGAGCACTAATTGATGGGCAGTCACCTTCAAATCGGAGGTACTATCGGAAGTGTGTTAAATAGTAAAGAATGATCTATGTGGCAGTGGCTTTTGTATCTTAAGTTGATTTTTCGGGGATGGCAGCGGAATCGGCTTTCGTTTGTGCTCTCTCTGTTGAGTCTGATTTTGGGGCTCACCTGTAGTCTCCTCTCTTTTGCCTTTGTGGTGCATGAACTTCGGATTGCCGGGAGCCTTCCGGTTGCCGACGATGTCTATTTACTGCGAACGGTCAACCCGATGTATGGGGATGACAACGTCTTAAAGGATAACACGGGTCCGCATCTGGCAGCGGAGTTGGCGGATATAGTGCCTGAAATTGTTGATGTGTGCGTGATTGACATGGTCTATGGAGAACTTTCGTGCGACTCTCTTCCGAGCTTCGCCGATCGCTCACTTTTCAGGGTGTCGCCTTCATTTGCGCAACTTTTTACGCGCATGCAGGTTACCGGCAATCTTGAGGCTGCGCTGGCTTCGCCCGATCGGATGGTAATTACGCGAAGTCATGCTCAAAAATGGTTTGGCGAAGAGAATCCGTTGGGAAAACAGATTCGTTTTTCCTCTCGCGAGTACGACGTTCAGGAGAAGAAATCGTTCGCTAAAGTGGAGCAGCTTGAGATTGCTGCAGTAATCGAAGATGGGGGACGGCCAGGTTTTTTTTTACCGTCTCTGTTTCGTGGCAGAATTTTGTCGGAGCAGGAGAAAGAGCGCGAACGGGTGTCCTGGAGCGGTGAGATTATCTCGTTTGTAAAGCTTGCTCCCGGGTCAGATGTATCGCACGTGGCCGGGAAGCTCGACGAGAAGCTTTCTGCCCGGCATAAGTTATCCTGTTTTTTTGCGCCTGCAGATGAAATTTACTTTGGAGAAGAGCACTCTTCCACTTATTTTCTTTCGCGCGACCGGGTTGCTGTCAGGGTGGCTTTTTGGGTAGCCCTCTCCATGCTCTTTGTGGCGCTCTTTAACTATATAAATCTTACCATGACCCGTACCCTGCACCGTCTGCGGAATGTGGGGCAACAGTGGGTGTTTGGGGCCACAAAGCAGTCGCTCGGTTTGATGTTGTTGCTCGAAACCACGCTACAGGTGCTGATTGGGCTCTTGCTCTCCTGTTTCGCCATTCGTTTTCTGTTACCGCACTTTAATGGGATGATGGAGGTGGAGATGAAGTTCGACTTTTTGCTCGATCCGGTGCTCTTGCTGGTGATGGCCGGGTTGATGATTACTTTGGTCGTTTTACCCGTGCTCT